>NZ_JBATHS010000434.1:0-15078 GCF_049667165.1 Maribacter sp. | reverse complement strand
ACTTAAGTTATACCGTTATAGCTGCAGTATCTACAATTAATAGCAATACTGAATCTTTTAGGGTAGAAGGCGATCCAGAACTTGTAGGATTCAACAATGTTTCCTTTAATAATTTTAAGAATACCTCACATCAGGTGAGTAATATTTTAAATTGGAATAAAGAATTCGGTAAAAATAGTTTGGATGTTACCGGGGTTTATGAATTTCAGGGGGCTCGCGCACTGAACAACGGTTATTTCGCGGCCGATCAAAATGTTGGTGGGCTATATTTAGCGGATAATGGTAGTGCTGAAAATTTTGCCAATTCGGGTAGTCAATCCGCCATACAATCCTATTTAGGTCGCGCACAGTATAACTATGACGGTTTCCTATATGTAACAGGTTCTATGAGGGTCGATGAATCTTCTAGATTTGCAAAAGGGAATAGAACGGGAACTTTCCCTTCGGGTGCCATAGCTTTGAATTTTGCCAATAAAGATTTTATACAAAACAGCGATACGTTCTCCTCTTTAAAATTAAGGGCAGGTTGGGGTAAGGTTGGAAATCAAAATATAAATGCCTCAGCAAGATTCTCAACAAACGACGGTGCAGGAATCTATAGTATCGATGGTGTAACATCACAAACCGGTGAAGTCCAGAATCAGGAAGGAAACCCTAATTTAACTTGGGAAACAACAACACAGACCAATGTGGGAGTTGATTTCGGGTTGTTTAATAATCGATTAAGTGGATCTATTGACTTCTTTAACAAGGATACCGAAGACCTTTTACTTCAAACTATAGTCCCCGGAACATCTATTAGAACCTTTATAAATGCCGGTGAGGTCAATAATAAAGGGATTGATTTCTCATTATCCGCAACGATTATACAAAATGACAATTTTACTTGGGATGCCAATTTAGCGGTTTCCAAAATTAAAAACGAAGTGACTAAATTGACCGGTGATGAAGAATTTATCGTTGGTAATGTCAATGGTATAGGTGGCGGAGGAATTAAACTTAATGTAATAAAAATAGGTGAACCCTTGGGTACATTCTGGGGGTATAGAGCGCTAGGCACGTGGAAAACGACCGACAATATACCAACCGATACCGATGGGGCGCCGATAGCGGTGCCAGGAGATGAAAAATTCGCGCTGGATGAAAACAATGAACGTGAGTTCCAAACTATCGGTAGTGGTATTCCTGATGTGACTTTTGGATTGAATAATACATTTACTTACAAAAACTGGGACCTCAACATCTTTTTAAATGGATCTTTTGGGTTTGATGTATACAACCAAGTATTGGCTACAATTAGCGGCAATGGGGGTAATAGAAGTAACCTTTCCCCAACGGTATATGATCGATGGACACCTGAAAACGAAACTGATATTCCAAGAGCGGGCACAGGAAATGTATTGAATAGTTCACGTTGGGTTGAAAAAGGTGATTTTGTGAGATTAAGCAACCTTAAATTAGGGTATACCTTTGATGAAGGTTTGATTAAAGGAATAAGTAGCATTCAATTATATGCGAGTGGACAGAATTTATTTTTAATAACTGACTATAGTGGTTATGATCCCGAGGTGTCGTCATCGGTTAGAACAGATGCTGGCGTATCCGCTAACCCTGATGCCGGAGCAGGAATTGATATAGGGGCGTATCCTAACCCTAGAACAGGAACCATTGGAGTTAAAGTAACATTCTAAAAATTCACGATAAAAAAACATAATATGAAAACAATTAATATAAAAAAAGTTGTAAAAAGTACACCTTTCTTCGCATTGTTCCTTTTATTCACGGCGAGTCTTATTGTCCAAGGTTGTGCGGATCTTGATCCTGACCCAACTGAGTTTGACTTACCGCCCGAATCTTTTGGAAGTCTGGAAGAAATGGATAAAGGAATTGGTGGTGTGTACAGTCAGGTAGTTCTAGCGGCACGTATGACAACCTTTTATGCGCCAGCATGGGCAGGTGATGATATGACCACCCATAGGGCCCTTAATAAAGCTGATTTTAGGGAATTTGACCAAAGAGCAGTGTTGTCTTCCAACAATAGATTATTACAAAACTGGAATGCAATTTATGATGCGGTAAATGCTATTAATGGGGTACTGGATCGTTCAGCAGGTTTGGTTGGTTTTGATGGAATAGATCAAGAAGTATTACAACGGCAAATTGGTGAAGCCTATTTTTTAAGGGGTATTTTGTTTAATCAATTAGCAAGAGTACATGGTAGAATTCCATTGCCATTAACTAAATTTCCTGATCCAAATATATCAAGGGCTTCAATCGAAGAAGTGTACGCACAAATTGAATCCGACTTGTTAGAAGCGGAAGCAAGACTTCCAAATGTATATCCTGGCGTTCAACCAGGTGCTCCAAGACCCAACAAGGGATCGGCCAGAGCGTTATTGGCACGTTTGTATATGGACTGGGCAGGATTTCCTATAAAGGATACTGGCAAATATACCAATGCGGCTGCAAGTGCAAAACAAGTCATGGATAATGCGGGGACCTATGGTTTCGGCTTGGTCGATAATCTCGAAGATTTATGGAAAGTGGCAAATCGGTTCAACAAGGAGTCACTTTATACTTTGGTGTATTGTACTTCTTGTGCCAATCTTAGTATAGCGAATAGAAAATTTGCAAGATTAGGATTACCGGCCGATTTAGGAGGATGGAATGAAACCTTTGCTGAAATCAAATTCTTTGAAGATTTCCCTGAAGGACCTAGGAAAGAAGCGACTTATAGAACGGACTTGGATTGGACAGAATTCAATGCACAGAAAAGTCCCGTTTTTTCGAAAATAGTCGGCCCTATAGGAGATTTATCACCCGGTTCATTTGAAACGGAGCGAAATGACTTTATTATGCGCTATGCAGAGATATTGTTGATCTATGCTGAGGCCTCCGGTCTTTCAGGCAATGATACGCCCGAAGCATGGGAAGCATTGAATATGATTCGTCGTAGGGCTGCAGGGTTGCCTTTTGCAACGCCCGACCCGAGTGTGGATGTTACCTCTGGCGATATCGCTGAATTAGCATTCGAAGAGCGCAAATGGGAGTTTGCTGGGGAATACGTGAGGTGGTATGATCTGATGAGAAGGGAAAAAGTACAGGAAGTACTCTCGGTAAGGGATAACGTCAGTGGACCTATTCCTGAACACAACCCGATCATTGGCAGCCTTGAGACCACTAATTATTTGGCCCCCATCCCTGCTGATGCAGTTGCTAGAAATCCGAATTTAGCGAATTGAGAATTTGAGTTAGTTTGAATTAGTTTGAGTTAGTTTACCCATAACGGCAAGATTTTAGTTAAATCTTGCCGTTATTTTTTTTTAAGGATAGTTTGCCTTCGGCCAGGCCCTTTTAGCGTTGATTAATTTAATAGCTTGTTAGCATGTGCCCTTTTGGACTCAGTATGTAAGTGGTGTGCATCTAAATCCTTGAATCATCCAAGTTTATTCGAAGAAACATCTGAGCCTAACTACTGATAATATAACTTCTCCTACATCGTAAGCAGTACTGCCATTAAGGAGTGTAATCCTGAATGGCTAAACGAAAAAGTTCGGTTGGTAAGGCGCCACATTGAATTTTTGAATTAAACCAAAAGAAAATAGAGAAAATCAAATTCAGGGCTAGAACACCTGGAATTGAAATAGGCAGCATAATACCCATTTTGTTTGTAACTTACCCAATATCATCGTACACAGCTACAGAAGTATGGCCGCTACTAATTAAATGCAACCAATAGTGGTTATGGTTAGGTACTGAGCACACCTATTCTTCATTTTCCTGGATTTAATATAAGGTCTATACCCCATAGAATTAAATAAGGTTAAAATAGTGTTAACGCAAGATAAAGAATGCATATCTGTTAATGATTATATCCCTTTATTTTATGATGGTCAATAATTGCATACTATTATTATGATATTATAAGTCGAATAAGAGCACAAGGCATTTTTCCTCTAGTTCAAATCATATGTTCTACATATAAAATCATTTGATTCCATTTAAGAGATTGCATTGAATAATATTTACAGCGTAGAATCAAAATACTGGACAAACGCCATTTTTTAAAACGAGTACCTCTAAGATAATTTTATGATTGAGCCTATTAAAAACTTGAAAGCATCGTGCCCTAATGGGTTTTCAACTGATTTAGGAGTCGGTTTTTTAACCATTGTCAAGTTCTTGTCAAGTTACAATCCATAAATAAACGTTAATAGATTCTTAATTTTCGCATTCAAATACCAAATAACTATTTAACTCGAAACTTTAATCAACTAAAACTAAAATGATTATGAAACAACAATTTGCTAGATTCATGAGAAAATGTTTCCTAACGGGGCTTTTTCTCGCAATCTTGGGTATGCAATTTTCTTTTGCCCAACAAACTATAACGGGGACCGTTACTGATGAAAATGGCCAAGGTGTTCCTGGAGCCAATATTTTGGTAGTAGGTACAACCACAGGTACACAATCCGACTTTGATGGTAATTTTAGCATCCCAGCTAGCCCATCGGATGTGCTGTCAATTTCCTACCTAGGTTATGCAACCCAAAGAATCACGGTTGGCAACCAAACCACTATTAATGTACAATTAGTCGAAGATGCTAGCCAATTGGAAGAAGTCATCGTAATTGGATATGGTACCGCTAAGAAAAAGGATGTCACAGGTGCCGTTTCACGTGTTACGTCCAAATCTTTTGAAAACCAACCTTTGACAAGGGTCGATGAGGCATTGCAAGGTAGGGCCGCAGGTGTAACCGTAGCTAAGGCCAACGGGGCGCCAGGTGCCGGTATTAAGGTACGTATTAGGGGTGTTAACTCCATTACAGGAAATAACGACCCTTTGGTTGTTATTGATGGTGTTTTAGGAGGAGACCTTAGCACACTTAACCCAAACGATATTGCTTCCATGGACGTATTGAAAGATGCTTCCGCAACTGCAATTTATGGGGTTAGGGGTTCTAATGGTGTTATACTTGTAACCACCAAAAAAGGTTCTGGAAAAGGGAAAATCAATGTTGATTTTTTCACAACAGTATCCCAAGTTCGGGATTTATTGCCAACCCTAGCTGATGATGTGGGTACATTCGCGAGAATTGAAAATATCAGAAAATTAAGTATTGGTCAAAACCCGACCTTTACAGATGCCGAAATTGCGGAACTGGATAGAAATGGCGGGACTAATTATCAAGATGAGATATTAAGGACCGGTTTCAGTAAAAATTTACAGCTTTCTGCCAGTGGTTCTGAAGGAAATATAAATTATTTCCTATCTGGGAATTATAGGGATGAGGAAGGTATTGTCGTCAATACCGGATATCAGCAATTATCCCTTAGATCGAACATAGGCGCCCAAATTAGTGATAAATTCAAAGTAAGTCTTAATATATTCGGTAGCCGAGGGGAGAAGAAAAATAATTTTGAGTCTTTTGGCAACGGACAAGGAAGTTTGATGTCTAAGGCATTGACTTGGGATCCAACAACACCGATTTATGATGCCAATGGCAATTATAATAGACGTTCATTAAAAGGTATCGCTTCTTTGAACTTGAACCCAATGTTAACCATAAATGAAACAGCAGTAAGTGATGTTGAAGAACGGTTAAGCACCGCCTTAAATGCAACCTATCAAATCACCGATAATTTCAGCTATACGTTGGTTGCCGGTTCCCAAATGAACAATTATAATGTTCAAAGATATGCTGTAGAAGGTCTCGATGATATTCCAGATGCAAATTTCAGCACCAATAAGTTCACATCATATCAAATAAGTAACATCTTCACTTGGCAAAAAGTATTTGGCGATACCCATGATATCAAATTGACAGGGGTACAGGAATATCAGAATTCAAAAACTCAATTTAATAGGTACAATGCAGATAACCTGCTATTACCCAACGGTTTTTATTTTGCGGAAACAGCTGGTGGGTTCGACATTGGCAACGATTTTAATGAAAGGGAGCTATCCTCTTATATGTTGCGTGCAGAGTATATCCTTGCTAATAATTTTTCTATTACCGCTACAGGACGATATGATGGCACCTCTGTTTTTAGACCAGGTAAAAAATGGGGTTTCTTCCCATCCATTGCGGCAGGTTATACCATCATTAACGCCGAAGACAATTCTGGTTTTATCAATAACCTAAAGTTGAGGGCCGGTTGGGGCCAGGTAGGTAACCAAGGTGTTGACACCTATGGCACCTTTGCCAATTTAGGAAGTAATATTTACGCCTATACTGGAGGAACCCCGTCTCCAGGTTCCTTTATAACCAGTTTTGCCAATGAAGATCTTACTTGGGAAACTACCACCCAAACTAACGTTGGTATAGATGTAGGGTTTAGTGAAGGTAGAGGTAACTTCAGTATTGATGGGTATAAAAAACTAACGTCTGATTTACTTCTAAATGTACCCGTTTCAGGAACAAATGGTGGAGGAAATGTGAACAGAAATATAGGGGAGGTTGAAAATTATGGTTTTGATGTAGCTCTAGGTTACGATATTGTCCAAAACGAAAATCTCAACTGGAATGCGAATGTAGCAGTGTCGTACGTTAAAAATGAAGTTACCCAATTATTTAATGACCTTGAGGTCATTGAAGGTTCATTTCAAGTACCGGGCGGACAAGCCAGAAGGGCTAATATTATAGAACTAGGAGAGCCACTAGGTCAATTTAATGGGGCAACTTTCCTAGGAACCTGGAAAAGTTCTGAGGCAGCGGCGGCAGCGACTTTTGGTAAAGTCCCAGGTGATGCCAAATACTTACGAGATGCCGATGGTGAGGTTGTTTTTGGTGCTATTGGCAATGGTACACCTACCTTAACATGGGGTTTCAATAATACGATTACCTACAAAAATTTTGATGTAAATATTTTCCTGAATGGAACACATGGTTTTGATATCTACAATTTAGCACAGGCACAGATTACAGGTGGAGCAGGAGATTCCAGAAGTTTTATGGCTTCGGACCAAGTTAATCAGTGGACCCCTAGTAATGAAACCGATATTCCAGCAACGGTACAGTTGTTCAATTCGTCCAGATATGTCGAAAAAGGTGATTTTGTTAGATTGAGTAACCTTACTATAGGATATACATTTAACGATGTTGCAGGCATGGATAATACATCGATTAAGGTGTATGCAGGTGGCCAAAACCTATTCTTGATTACGGATTATAGCGGTTACGACCCAGAGCTATCCTCTAGAAGAACGGATCAAGGGAATGCAGACGTTGCCCCTGGTATAAACGTGGGAGCGTATCCTAACCCAAGAACCTATACCTTGGGAGTAAAAGTTGGATTTTAAATAAAAAATTGTTAACCTGAAAGTAAAAAGCGAAAATATGAAAACAAGGAATATATATAAATCTTTTAAGGCTCATCTGTCAATTATTGCAGTTATGACCTTGGCTGTGACCTTTATTGGTTGCGAACAATTTGATCTGGATGAAGATCCTGCCGGTTCACAGTTACAAGTTGTGACGTATAGCTCAATGCCTCAGTTAGAGTTGGGCGTTACCGGTATCTACGGAAAGTTGAATAAGGCAGCTTGGATGTCGACCTTTTACGTTAACGGTTGGTCTGGGGATGATATTACAACCCACGTGGCTAGTAATAAGGCGGATTTTAGGGAGTATGACCAACGATTTGTTACCCCCGAAAATTCTAGAACATTCGACAATTGGAAACAGGTCTATGAGATGATCCGCGCCGCAAATACCGTTTTACAGAGTGTTGAAGGGGTTACTTTGTCCGATCCTGATTCCAACAAGCAGGAAAGACTAATTGGAGAAACGTATTTTTTAAGAGCGATCATGTTCAATCATTTAATGCGTATTCATGGTCGAATTCCTTTGGTGTTGGAGATCGACCCCTTTCAGCAACCAGCCTTGGCTACGCAATTGGAAGTTTTTGAGCAAATAGAGAGCGATCTTTTACAAGCAGAATCTAGATTGCCAGTTCAAAGTCAAAATATAGGATCTACAACACCGAGCAAAGGAACCGCTAAAGCCTTTTTGGCCAGATTGTATATGGATTGGGCCGGTTTTCCATTAAAGGATAACTCCAAGTATGCCGCCGCTGCCGGTATGGCCAAGCAAGTAATTGACAATGCAGGAGCCCATGGTTTCGGCTTGGAAGCTGATTTGGCCAAATTATGGTCATTGGCAGGACGATTTACCCAAGAAGGTGTCTTTACCATTGCCTACAGTAATTCTGCAGGTAACCTTACCAATCGTAAGATGGGAAAATTAGGATTACCTTCCGATCCCGGTCTAAACGGGTGGCAAGAAACATTTGCCGAAATCCGTTATTTTGAGGATATGCCTGATGGGGTTCGGAAAGACGCTACCTATTTTGCCGAGTTACCAGTGGCGGATAATGGTGCTATTGATATTGACAACCCAACCAAAATGCTACGTTGGGAAGAATTCAAGGATCAACAAAATCCTATTTTTAGAAAAATCGTTGGGGAATTGGCCGATGGCGACTGGTCACAATTCCAAACCCTTCGAAGTGATTTGTACATGAGATATGCCGAGGTCTTGTTAATTTATGCCGAAGCTTCTGGTGAAGCCGGATCTGCCGGGGCCGATGCTTGGGAAGCCTTGAACAAGGTACATAGAAGGGCACAAGGTTTGCCAATAGACACACCCGATGCAAGTGATTTAACGGCGGGTGACGGTTCGATCCAAGATCTTGCCTTTACAGAAAGAAAATGGGAATTCGCCGGAGAGTTTATTCGTTGGAACGATTTAGTACGTAAGGAAAAAGTTCAAGAAGCATTGGGCGACAGAGATCCACAAGTCTCGATTGGTACTGCCTATGACGAAAATGGTGTAGGCACTCCAAAACCATTGACCAGTGCCCAAAACCCAATTTTAGGTTCTTTGGGAACAGATAATTATTATGCACCGATACCACAACAGGAAATAGAACAAAATCCGAATTTGGGGGGCAATTAAAATTTGAGTTAGTTTGTTTAGTTTAACCTATAACGGTAAGATATTTGATCAATCTTACCGTTATTTTTTTATATGGTCTGATAGTATGGCTAGCCACATTTTTTAAATAAGAAAAGCTGATTGCTTAGATCGTCTTCACCTATAAACTATGTACTTTTGTGATATAGAACCTATGACCCTTTTTGAATGCTGAATCCTTTTAATAACAATAAGAACAGGTCTATTTCCCAATTGTTTTTAGGAATTGGACTTTTCATGTTTTTGTTAGGCTGTACTACAAAAGACAAACATGCCGAAGGGGAAAAGTTGGCTCAATCGTATTGTGCATCCTGTCATTTATTTCCCGACCCAACACTTTTACCCAGAAGGGTTTGGGGTGAAAAAATATTGCCAAATATGGGATTGCAGATTGGAATGGCACATGGTCCGATATATAGTTATGGGAATCCGGAAGCAAATAAAAACTTAAATCCAATAATGCCTCAAGAAGATTGGGATAAAATAGTGCATTATTACTTAAATGAATCTGAGAACAGTATACCAAAATACCCTATTCAAGATCAAGAACATAGTACCCTCTTTGAGCCCCATATCTATGCGGTCGATTCTTTACCTATAATTACCATGATATCCTATGACGAAAAAAGCAAAAATTTGTTTTTAGGGGATGGTAGTACTTCAAGGTTATTGACTTTGGATATGGATGGGGATGTACTTTCTACAGAAAAATTGGATAGCCCCCCTGTTAAAATCATATATAAAGATTCTTTGCAATACTTGTTGACCATCGGCGTCCTTAGTCCTTCGGATGAACCAAAAGGAAAATTGAGAATCGGGGATAATCTTATAGAGGAATTAACCAGGCCTGTAGATTTTTTAATCGAAGATATAAATCTTGATGGATATGACGATATATTCGTGTGTAGCTATGGAAATAATATTGGGGATTTTTCTTGGTTTGAGAATTTGGGGAATGGCACCTATACCAAAAGGTTGATCTATACTATGTCCGGTGCAATAAAGGTTGAAATAGCGAATATGGATGCCGATGAGGAGAATGAGATTGTAGTATTATTTGCCCAAGAGCATGAACTTATAATGATTTTTGATTATGAAAATAATTCCTTTGTAGGCAAAAAGGCGTTTCAATTTCAGCCCGCTTTTGGGTCTGTGGATTTTCAGTTAAGTGATATGAATGGTGATGGTCTTAAAGATATTATAATAGGTAATGGGGACAATTCGGATTTATCAATAGTGCTTAAAAATTTCCATGGGGTGAGGGTATTGTTGAACAAGGGAAATAAAGAATTTTCTGAAGATTATTTTTTACCTATTCATGGGGTGAGTAAAATTGTGGCAGAGGATTTTGATCTGGATGGTGATACCGATATTTTATCGGTTTCCAATTTTGGCGACTTTACAGATCCGAAATTTAGAAGTGTCCAGTTTTTATCGAATGAAGGAGGATTGAACTTTATATCAAAATATATTAAGGGACTTCCCGATTTTAGATGGCAAACCATAGATGTTTCGGATTATGACAACGATGGTGATAAAGATGTGTTCTTAGGCGCTTTTAAATTAAATCTTGGCCCTAGAGAATCACATGTATCTGATACAACGAAAATATCCTGGGTGAAGTTAGAGAATAAGATCAAATAACGTAGAGCTTGTTTATGAATTCAATCAGTACATTTCTTCATTCTTCCTATCGGGAACACTGACGATACTGGGTTCTTTCATTAAAGCAATGATATCACTCAATTCCCTATCACTAAGTTCTGTAACTCCTTTTTTGAAATAAAAATTAGACACCTCATCGATACCATGTATATATAAATCGAATTTATAGTTCTCCAAAGCCCAATTCAAACATTCTTTTTGTGTTGTTTCTTCCTCCAGTTTCCAAGCTAAGGTATATGCCTTACGATTCGATATTCGGGTACTGTCATTGTCTTTGCGGCTAATTTCCGAAATCATGGCGACCAAAAGACTTGGACTTTTGGTAAAATCACCAGAAAACAAACCACTACGTATTTGGCGATTTAGACTATAGGATAAAATATTGGGATGTTCCTGTTCATACAATTCATAAAATCGTTCAGGCAATTCATTGGCATATTTAACTTTGGTCACAAATTCTGTCAACTCCTTTTCAGACACAAAGCTCTCCCAAGTATTTATTAAATAATAGTAGCTTAGAACAGCACCTAAAAGGCCGATACCAAGGATCAAAACTGTAAACTTTATAATTCTTTTCTTATTTGCCATTAGTACATCGTTGGGTTATTGGATACTGGTATTTATTCAGATAAACGAAGCTAATTATTTTCTAATTAGCATCAAATTAATATGGCCTACTTTTAGCCATTATAATGCTACGTTCTTGATGTCCAAAGCAAATAAATATCCTGATGTTGTTGTTTGAATACATGTGCAGATAGGAAAAGGCACGTTGTAAAAGATCGATGTAAAAAACTAAAGCTTAGGCAAACATGAAACACAACAACCAGAACTCCTTAAACATGCCCTACCCAAGGTCTGTGTAAAATTGATTTATTTCTAGTTTTGGAACATTAAATATTGGGTTAGTTTTGTTATCTTGAACCTATACCGTAAAGGTTTTTGACAAATCGCACCACTATGTTTCCATAAAAATCAATTTTTAAAATCAATCCATACAATCGAACATTAAATACCTATTCCTGCTATTGTGTTGAGTTATGAACTTCATAACTTAATTGTATATTACACTACCTTTTGAACCCATAATTATGTCAATTAAAAATCGATTTATCACTTTTAGAAAAGTGTCCTTCTCCATTATTTTTCTAATCCTTCTGGTTGGAAATAATGCATGCAAAGATGCTCCAGGTACTAATGAAGGCAATTCAGGAAGCATCGCAGAGAAAAAGTTGTTTTCCTCAATTTCCGCGAACGATTCCGGCATCGATTTTCAGAATAGGTTGGAAGAAACCCTTGATGACAATTATTTTCAATATAACTACACCTACATCGGTGGAGGGGTGGCTACGGCCGATTTTAATAATGACGGGTTAGTGGATATCTTTTTCACCTCAAACTCATATGATAATAAGCTCTATTTAAATAAAGGCAACTTCAAATTCGAGGATATTACCAAAAAGGCCGGTATCGAAAAAAGAGAGGGTTTTGACACAGGGGTGACTGTGGTCGATGTTAATAATGATGGTTATTTGGATATTTATCTGTCTAGAGGTGGCGCCATTAACACCAACAATGAATTTGCCAATATGTTATATATAAACAACGGAGATTTGACGTTCACGGAAAAAGCGGAGGAGTTGGGTCTAGCGGATGATAATAGAACCATAAATGCGCTGTTTTTTGATTATGACAATGACGGCGATTTAGATGTTTATGTATCCAACGCCTCAGATATCGTCAGCAGAAGACAAACCGAAGTACTAGACTTAGTTGCTTTGCGTTCCGATCCTGAGACACTTGTCCAAAGAGGCAGCGACAGATTATATAACAATGATGGCACCGGACATTTTACAGACGTATCTAAAAAGGCGGGGATATATCCAGAAACCGGGTTTGGATTGAATCCGGAAATAGCGGATTTCAATAATGATGGATGGCTTGATATTTATGTCAACAATGATTTCGGTATTCCCGACTTTGCTTTTTTGAACAATGGTGATGGCACCTTCACAGAAAGCAGGGACGAACTGTTCAAGCATATGTCCTTTAATAGTATGGGGGGTGATATTGCCGATATGAACAATGATGGCCTTTTGGATCTATTGACCTTGGATATGAATCCGGAAGATTATGTGAGATCCAAAACTACAATGGGTATGACTCCTATTGATAAATTTGAAGCAATGGTAGCTGGCGGGTATCATTATCAATACATGCATAATATGTTACACATTAACAATGGTAATGGTACATTTAGTGAAATCAGCAAGATGGCTGGAATGGGTGATACCGATTGGAGTTGGTCCCTGCTATGTGCCGATTTTGACCTTGATGGCTTTAACGACATCTATGTGACCAATGGTGTTTTTAGGGATGTAATCGATAAGGACAAAAACAATGAAATACTACAGATTTTAAGATACAATAATAGAAAGCCTACCAAAGAGGATTTCTTTGAATTTGCCAAAATGTTTCCCCAACAGAAGTTGACGAATTATTTTTTTAGGAATAAAGGGGATCTGACTTTTGAGGACACTTCAAAAACGTGGACCGATGCTACAACCACTTTTTCCAATGGGGCGGCATATGCTGATTTTGACAATGATGGAGACCTAGATTTGATAATAAACAACATAAATGATGATGCCACACTTTTAAAAAACAATGCCGTTGAATTGGGCCTGGGCAAATTTTTGAAATTAAAATTCAATGGGCCCGAAAAGAACGTTTTCGGAAATGGGGTCATCGCCAATATATATTTGAACAATGGTCAGCAACAAACCAGACAATTGGTAAATACAAGGGGGTTTTTATCCGCGGTTTCGAACGATATCCATTTTGGCTTACGCCCAAATGATTCCATTGAACGGCTTGAAATTCTCTGGTTGGATGGTAAAAAACAAATAATACAGCATCCTAAAACAAATGAGCTTTTGGCGATTAATTATTCAGACGCCTCATTAATGGAAGGGAATGCAACCGAAAAGAATGAACCGATCTTTGATCTGATAAAATCAGATTTTAAGCATACGGACCTCTACACCAACGATTATCAATTACAGATTTTATTGCCCCATAAACTGTCACAAACAGGTCCTGCCATTGCCAAAGCGGATGTGAACAATGATGGTATAATGGACATCTACCTTGGCGGGGCAAGAAGTTTTTCCGGGCAATTATGGCTAGGCCAGGACAATGGGGATTTTAAAGCCAAAACAATGAAGGACTTTGAAATGGATAAAGGACATGAAGATGTTGGGGCAGCCTTTTTCGATGCCGATAACGATGGCGATCAAGATCTATATGTTGTAAGTGGCAGTTACGAACTTTATGGGTGGCCACGCTATCAACAAGATAGGTTATACCTGAACAATGGGAAAGGATCGTTTAGTAAAGCAAGTGATAGATTGCCCAAAATGGCCGCCTCAGGTTCCGTTGTTGTCCCAAATGACTTTGACAAGGACGGTGATATGGATTTATTCGTTGGGGGCAGGGTGATTCCAGGCCAATACCCCTACCCTCCTACGAGCTATCTTTTATTGAATGAAGGCGGCACATTTAGCATCGCTACGCCAGAAATGGCACCGGAACTGGAAACCGTGGGCATGGTGACCGACGCCTACTGGGCAGACCTGAACAATGATAAGGCCATAGATCTTGTGGTTACAGGTGAATGGATGGGCATCGAGATTTTTATAAACCAAAACAATACGTTGATCAAAAGTGATGCCTACAGTACACTTTCAAACGCTGTTGGTTGGTGGAATAGAATTGTGATCGAAGATATTGACCATGATGGTGATCTTGATATTATTGCCGGCAATCTGGGGCTTAACTATAAATTCCATGCATCCCCAGAAGAACCATTTCATGTCTATACCACAGATTTTGATCTTAATGGCACTGCAGATATAATTCTTGCCAAGAAATATGAGGGTAGGGAAGTTCCCATCAGGGGTAAGGTCTGTATGACGCAGCAAATTCCGCACTTGGCACGAAAAATTCCTACCTATGCCGATTTTGCCAGTAAGGATGTTGGGGAAATCGTAGGAAAAAGGATAGAATCTGCTTTGCATTATCAAGCCACTGAATTCCGTTCAGGGATATTTCGTAATCAAGGCAACGATGGCTTTGCCTTTGAACCTTTTACAAATCAGGTTCAGTCATCCTTAATCAATAGCATTGTTTATGACGATTTTGATGGGGATGGGATTAAGGACCTGGTTATGGCCGGAAATAATTACCTCTCAGAAGTTGAAACGACCAGGGCGGATGCGGGGATCGGCTCCTTTTTAAAAGGAAATGGTTCTGGAGGTTTTAATTATGTGCCAAATAGTAAAACCGGATTTTTTGCCGACAAGGATGTCCGTAATATGATGGTTATTGAGCAGAAACAAGGAAAATTGTTGTTTGTAGCTAACAACAATGATAC
>NZ_JBATHS010000433.1:0-4754 GCF_049667165.1 Maribacter sp. | reverse complement strand
AAGGCCTTGGAAATTGCCGCTTCAGCCAATGGCGCCATTACTTCATAACCCAACTTGGTAGGGTGTACTTCGTCATGGGCATACTTTTTTGGCATGCCGTCACGTTGATCGGCCATAACAGAGAAATAATCCAAATAAACATGCCCGTTTTGCCCAGCATATTCTTTTAGCATCTTGTTCAGTGCCACGATTTTTTGTGAAGGCTGCAGGCCTGGTTTCCATGGATAGTCATAGGCGGGGAGTACCGAAGAAATGACTACTTTAATACCATGTGCGACGGCCAATTCGGACATCGACTTTATATTATCGGCGATCATTTCCAAGGTCGATGGACCTGTATTCCCGGCAATATCATTGGTGCCAGCGAGGATGACCACTACTTTGGGTTGCAAGGCAATTACATCTTGGCGAAACCTCAAAAGCATTTGGGGCGTGGTTTGTCCACTAATGCCCCTATTGATATAGGACTTGTCGTCAAAAAATTCGGGAACGGTATTCAACCAACCGATAGTGATTGAATTGCCCATAAAAACCACTCTATCCTCGTCTACTTCAGGTAAGCCCATTTTAGCGTTGTCGGCCCTAAATTGTTCAAGGTTGGCCCAATCCTGGGCGTGGGAAGCGGTAACCATTAAAAAGATGAGTAGCATTACGGTTGATTTCATGGCTTTTATTTAGATCCTTTATCGATTTAAATATACTAATTTCAACAGTAAGCAAATACGGATAAACAAAAAACCTTGGCAAATTTCTTCGCCAAGGTTTCTATCTTTTGTTTAGGTTTTTTTATTCGCAGGCTACATCTGCACCTGAACTATCCCAACAATGCCAAAGTTCATCTTCAAACTGGGTAGGCGCCATCACACGACCATAAAATTCCGTGCGATTCCATTCAACATTCACATCTACAAATTCTTCATACTGAAGATCGTATACATGAACATTATAGAACACATCATAATCACCCCCTTGTAATCCATATTCAAGATAACTGCCCATGAATAAGTCATCACTATCCTCATCGTTCAATTCACGAACCCATGAGTATTTTATACTTGCAATTTCATCGTTCTCTCTAGTCCATTCTATGCTGATCATACGATCAGGGCGTTCGTTAGATTGATTAAGTACCCATTCCCCGCTGTTTCCATCGAGATCAGAGACACCCGAGAACCATAGGAACTCCTCAAAAGAATCAGCGCCAGTTTTGGAAACATACATTTTCCATTCCACTTCTTCGCTGGTCAATTCCCCGGTAAGTCTTGCGGTATATTCGCTTGCAAATCCATCAACGGTATATGACCATTGCCAGGTATTTTCACCGATCACTTCAGCCTTATGAGCAAATGCACCTTTAAAGGAAGTCACGGGAACCACTAACTGCGTGAATAATGCGGTGTTCCAGAAACCAACGACCAATCTGGGATATAACCAGTTTTCACCTACTTTGGCCGCTAAGGCATTTTGTTTACCTGAGTCAGAGCCTTCGTTTAAGAAATCACCGAAGTCCACTGCCATTGATTCGTATGGTGGTAACACCAATGCATCATTTGCTAGTTTGTCATCATCATCGGACTTGTCACAGGACATATTAAATACCATAACAAAGGCCAATAATATAAAACCAATTTTTGTTCTAATTTTCATAACGTTTGGGATTGTTTAAATTTTATCTAGAAACCTAAACGCAAGAATGATGCCTTAATTGTATGGTCAACTGTCTTTTTTATAAACAATAAAAAGGAGATTTCCCTATTCTATTTATTAATAAAGCGAAAGTTAAAGGGAGATTTTAAATATGCAAAGAGAACTTGAGTAATTAATACGTCAAATGCAATTAAAATATTTCAGATAATCCATTTAATAGATTGAATATCTGTAAGATATGTTACAAATGAATATTTTTTGTATCTTATAATTGAGTTTTCCTTTTCCTCTCAGTGCGATTGGAAATAAGGCTCTGTTCCCCATTGATTTTCTTAGGCTAGGTTTCCAACTCTCTGGAATAGCAAAACAATAGAATCAAATGCATATGAAAAATTCACAGATCATACCGCTCATCCCTCTTTTTTCCTTATTCCTTATGGTTTCTTGTGAAATGGATTTGTTCGATGGTGAAGATGATGATGTTAATTTAGTAGCTAAGTTTAATGATAACATCGGCCCAATAGAGGTAGAGGAAATTGTATATGGTAATTGGAAGGGATCAAATCATATTCAAGGGATTTGTTTTGACGAAAACACCTTATTTGTTTCGGCGACCAAACAATTAATAAAATATTCCATGGACAAGGAAATAGTAATTTCTGAACAAAATTGTCATGAAATGCTTGGTGAAGAATGTAATGCTTTCCACTATGGGGACCTTGCTTTTTATGCTGGGGATTTGTGGGTGCCTTTATGCACTTCAAAATCATGGAAAAAAGATTATACATGTAGTCAAAACAAACTTCTCAAATTTGAAGAGGGTGTAATCGATGGAATAAAAAGGCCCACGTCTTATTTTCTTGATTTCCCTGGTCATATAGGTGCATTAGAGATTTTAGACGATAAGATTTATGTGGCCGGGAAGGATATAAATACGGAGTGGCCGCATGATGATAATTGCCATGAAGAACAAATAATTTATGTGTATGCCATTGAAAACCTGATTGAAAATGGGTGCAATGTACATCAAGATGTTATTCGTTTTGAAGCACATGGCAGAAATGGAATTCAGAATTTAGCGGAATTCAGTCAGGATAATCTACTTATTACCACCTATAAATGCGAAGACGACCCTGACAACTATGTTTATTTATTGAATATTGTAACTGGGACAAACACATTTTACCGTAATGAAAACTGGGAATATGGGGTGGCCAAAAATGTTAATGGTTTGCTCTATTTTTCTGAAGACAACAGAAATACTTCGGCCATTATTTTAAATGCCATATATCCTTAAAGGTTAGAAGGCCAGCTTAGACTATTTTCACTACCTGCGCTAAATTTTAATATTTTGCACTTTCACCCAATACAGCAGTCCGTTTAATAAAAGCACGTATATCATCATTGGCCTTTTGCAGGTCTTCCCGACGTAGGTACATCATGTGACCACTTCGATAGCCCTTAAATTCAAAACGATCTTTCATACGACCACTGGGGTCCACTTGCCACATGGTGTATTTGGCATTGAAATAAGTCGTGGCACCATCGTAGTAGCCAGATTGTACCAAAACATTTAAATATGGGTTTTGTGCCATTGCTTGGCGAAGATTGTCACGGGTATTGTCATCCTCATTGTTCCATGGGCGCACGGGACCGAACATATTGTATTTAATATCGGTTTTGAACTTCAATTCCTCTTGCAAATAATAGTTTATTGCCGGAGTAAAACTGTGTAGCCATGAAGTTAATTCAGCACTATAGTCTGGACGTGTACCATTCAATTCTCGATCTATTCCCAAGTAGCGGGAATCCAATCTGCCCATAGTGTAGCCACCTTGCTCTTTTAATAGGTTTTTCCAGAAATACCCAGTAGGTACTACTAGATTTTGATCTACTATCTCTTTTTCTGATAAGCCGGAATAATAGGCTATTTTTTTGGCAACCGCATTTTTCTCTGTCTCCCCTATAAACCCGCCTTTAGCCAACGCGGGTATGAGCGTGTTGATGGTATAATTCTCCGATTCAGGTAAAATCTCCAATAGATCTTTGTTTTGTAATTCTGGGGGCAGTGCTTTATGGTGCCATGCTGCGGCCGTATAATACGGAAGGTTCAAGGCATCCGAAACAGGTCCCCCATTGCGAATGACCTTATAATCGGCTGGGGAAACCATGATCACACCGTTCAAGTACATCCATTGTTGGTTTTGTAAGGCCAATGATAGCCCCATGACACGGGTACCCCCATAACTTTCGCCTATAATGTATTTAGGGGATCGCCATCTATTGTTGCGGGTCACAAACGTATTCAACCATTCTGCCAAATATTTGATATCGGCATTTATTCCAAAAAATATATCCCGGTCTACATCCTTCCCTGTTTCGGGTATGGTACGGGAATAGCCGGTATTTGCTGGGTTAACATATACAATATCGGTAACATCCAAAACGGAATACGGGTTGTGGTTCACGCCATAAGGTTGCACCGGATATCCCTCATCGTCTATTTTGAGTATTCTTGGACCGGTATATGCCAAATGCATCCAGACCGAGCCAGACCCCGGTCCGCCATTAAAGGAAATCAACAGGGGTCTGGAGGCTTGGTCTTTAACGTTGTTTCTAGTATAATAGGTATAATGTAAAGCGGCTATGGGTTTACCTTCGGCATCCCAAACGGGCTGCGTACCTGTTTTTGCCGTATAATTAATGGCAACTCCATTTATCGTCACACTATGTTGTGTGGTTACAATGGTATCAATAGGAAGTTTTCGTCCTTGGGCATTGGCGGACATCAGACATAGAACTAGACCACCTACTAGAATCAGGTTTTTCATTTTTGGTTGATTTGCGTTTGGCTTAAATTTAATCAATTTGATCTACGCTGTAAAATTTCAACTTTATAATTAGAACTTTTCGAATACCCCAAGTCCAAATAAGGCAAAATCATACTTCACGGGATCGTTCGGGTCGAATTTACGTAGCACGGTATCCAGTTCATGTAAGGCTTTGGCATCATTCTGTTTGCGTTTTAATAAACCCAATTTTCTTGCGACATTGCCCGAATGCACATCTAAGGGACAGGAGAGTTGGCTGGGAGACATCGTACGCCA
>NZ_JBATHS010000432.1:0-5834 GCF_049667165.1 Maribacter sp. | reverse complement strand
TTAAAATTCATACTGTAAACATATTGATAACGGGCGCATGTTGCAATAAATTGTGGTGAAACCAAAAAAACTTGTTGTCAATAGTCCATTTTGAAGGGCTTGACTTTCGCCACCCGACAAAGCACCTCACCGTTCCGCTACCCTTTATAAGCGTTAAAGCGTAAAAGGGGGTTGCTTCCCTCCTACCATTCAACCTAGATTTGGCTCCCCGCCTTGCGTACGATACCCATACAGCTTCCTAAAAGCCAAATGCTGCGCTGAAAATTGACACGAATACACCGCTGTCAAATGGCACGGGTTTAAAGAGGCAATCAAAATGGAATTCCCCGCAATAATCACCGGTCATTCCCGTTTTTATAGGGATTGATCCTTCGGAAGTTACGCTTTCGAACCCTTATAACGAGATCTATGAAAAAAGGACAACTACATAACGCACCCAAAACCATAATACGTTTACTTAGTATGATGTTCTGTGGTGTTCTGTTTCATGCGTCTTATGGCCACACCCCAACCCCTGTAGCCCAGTTTCCTTCCGGAGCAAGCCAAACCCTTGTGCTAAAAAGCAACGGTTTCAATGCCAAGGAACGCAGTACGTTTACCATAGCGAACCAAACGGAGTCCATTGAAAGGGGTTTGACCGTCATCCATTTCATTACAGCGGGGAAATACGAATTCCGGACTTTTGATACCTATGCGAGCAAAGAAGCGTCGGCCAGCTTGGTCGATATTTTATGGCGTATGCAAAAAAACAAGGCCAAATTCGCCATTCTGGCCCATGATTCAGCCTCACAAAGTTTAGCTGAACAATCCGGCAAGTTGGCCAAAATGGGATTTTTAAAACTAAGTGCGATTAAAAGTCGCCAGGCCTATATTATGCATAACCTTGACCAAGGTATTCTTGAGCAAATAGACGATATTTCTACTACAATTACATTGGAAATACCCCAAACCCTATCGGATAATCATATCTATTTTCCCAAAGTCCACTATGAGTTCGAACCCCATATCGATCGTTTCATTGCCCATGCCGGTGGCGAAGTTGATGGTCATAAATCAACGAATACAAAAGCCGCACTCGATCAGAACTATAAAAAAGGATTTCGTCTTTTTGAGTTGGATATTATCGAAACTTCCGATGGAAAATTAGTTGCTGCCCACGATTGGAACATGTGGTCGCGTTTTACGGAATATAAGGGCGAACTTCCACCTACACTTGCCGTTTTCAATAGCCATAATATTTACGGCGATTATGAGACCCTCGATATGGAGGATATCAATAAGTGGTTTGCCGCACATCCCGATGCTACCCTGGTCACCGACAAAGTAAATGACCCTATTGCATTCGCGGATGCGTTTATCGACAAGAATAGATTGATTATGGAACTCTTTAGTGTAATGGCTGTAGAAAAGGCTTCACAACAAGGAATCAATGCCATGATTTCGCACAAGGCATTTTATGGTATTAAGGGCGATAAACTAAATTTTTTAGCCGTCAACAACGTAAAATACGTAGCGGTTTCACGAAGGTCAATTGCCAAGAATAAAGACCTATTGCTTCAATTAAACAAACAAGGGATCAAGGTCTATGTGTACCACGTCAATTTTGATGAGGGTAAGGATGAAAAATATGTTCTGGAAAACGAAATAGGAATCATTTACGGCATGTACGCCGATAAATGGGTCTTTGGTGAACAAGAAAGCAAATTATCAAAATAAACTACCTCGTGGCAAGCCCACTAGACATTAAAATTCCAAATTCCAAGCACCAAAATCCAAGCACCCCACTAAAGGCTCGGGGCCAAATTTTACAATAAGTTCGTGTCAATTGGTGAAATTAGTGTCGAATAGCAATAACAAATTGATCAAAGCAAACCTTGATGAATTGAACCCGAAATTATTAAACCTAGACCCTGCTATCTGCATCTCGCCGAAGCTTTTCAGCCTTCCCTGCTATGCTACTTAGGCGAAGGAGGTTAGCGGAGGGTGCAAAATTGGGATTTACTCGTAAATCGATAAAGCCTTTACCGCTACCAATTAAAACTTCGTATTATAGGTGAGTCCTGCTGATATCGCCCAGAAAAAACTACCCGAATCGGATAAAATTTCCTGTCGTCGAACCGTAATATTAGTTTTGTAAATATTGGGTGATTTTCTTGGGGTAAACTGATACGCCAAACTCAATCGTTGTGATTCAACATACAACAAGGTCTCTGCGAGCAGTTCATCACCTGCGAACAATTGTCTTAGTTCAGGTGAAAAACCCATACCAAAGCTAACCCCAAAATAGTTCTCACTATCCCTTAAATACTTGCGTACCAATAGATTGCCAGAAAAACGGGTCAACCCACCAGATCTTGGAGTAATGTATGAACGTAAAGAGAAATAATAATTACCTCTGTAATGACCGAGCGAATTGGTTATGGCAGATACATTTCGGGTTGCGGTCATTATAAAACGACCTCCGGCCGAGATTTCAATGGCCCCTGGCAAGCCCAGATACACATCACCGGCAAACCTGTGATTTGGATAAATCTCCGCGTTAGAATATCCGTAATTTACAAAGGCATACATACGCTTCGCCAATTTGGGATAGAGCGAGAGATCGTATTGCAAACCTTGCTTAGCTGAACGATTACTGTAATTGATACTAGGTATTATGCTACCGTATTTAGTCTTGTGCTTTAACGATATTGATGAATTGATCATCGGTTCATAGCGCTGGTCGAAAACAGTAAACGAATTTCTGACCGAAAATCGGTTTCTTATTATTTCCTTATCGGCCTTTTCTTCTGTTTCCTTATCATTCTTGGTTTCGGCCTTTGTTTTTTTCTTGGAACCTTTTTTCCTTTTAGAACTTTTTGCTACTGTAAAACTTATTTTTAAATCGCTGTCTTTATTAAACCAACCCAGTTCAGGATATTTTTGATCTTCAATTCGGTTAAGGGCCACGTTCCGCAATCGCGCTATTTCCGCATCATTTTCTAGATAATACAAGGCTTTGTTCGCTAACCCCAATGCCGTAGCACTATTTTTGGCATACAGCTCATTCTTTATGGCCGATATCCATAGTTCATTGTTATTTCGCTCTAGTGCTAGTACTTTGTTGAATTCCAATCTTGCTTCAGCATGCTTACCATTCCAGCTTAGCGTACTGGCTAATAATGAACGCGCTTCAAGATTGCCGGGTTTCTCCTCAAGAAGCTGCACAAGTACGGCCTGTGAGGTCTTGTGGTCACCATCGTACGCTAAATCAAAGGCCCTTGAATAGGTAATTTCTTCAACATCATTGAGTGCAAGGTCTTGCGACCTGCCCATAAAACAGAGCAGTACTAAGATAAGTGTTGCCGAAATTCGTTTTTGTACCATTATTTTCTTGAGGCTAATACTCCGTTCTTACTTGCAAGTGCTCTTGCCCTAGAAATTTTGTCGTCGATCTCTCTAACATTAGAGCTATTTTGTTCGACCGTTTCGATAAGGTCCAAGGCCTCTTTATACTTACCTGACCAGTAATAAACATCGAATAAGGCAGAATAGGAATCAATATATTCAGGATTCTCCTTAATACATTTCATAAGAATTTCTATCGATTTATCGTAATTACCTCTCCAACCATTCACCCGGCCCGTCAATATTCGTGCATCTATATTCCCTGGGACTTCCGAGAGTATAAAACGGCATAAGAGAAGCGATCGGTCATATTCTTTTTTGAACGCCAGATCTCTTGCGGTGATATAGGCTTTATCAGAATTTTTGCCATTGTAAACGCTATTGATCCAAACCATTTCACTATCCGTAAATTTTTCTTTTTGCACTGTGAAGATGGCCAAGCTATCGGGTAAAATCTTGTTTTTGGTCGTTACATAGGAATTCATGGCTGTAAATCCCTCTAACTTGCTCTCTAGTTTACTGCCCCCGGAAAACGATGATGATAAATCCATATTTTCGTCGATCTGGAAGGTCTTACCATTACTAAAGAATTTATCGTCGCTGATAAAATCTTCCAATTGGTTTTTATTACGCATCAGTGGGATGTCTTTTGTACCCCGAAATGCTTCATTGTCATCTAAAATGCCCCCTACCCATGCCACTTTCTCTGGCATTTTCATTTCATA
This sequence comes from Maribacter sp., assembly GCF_049667165.1. Classification (GTDB taxonomy): domain Bacteria; phylum Bacteroidota; class Bacteroidia; order Flavobacteriales; family Flavobacteriaceae; genus Maribacter_A. The sequence continues at coordinate 1,722 of NZ_JBATHS010000432.1, read as the reverse complement.
ACTACCATTTAATAGGGCCAAAATTGTCGGTGTAACATCAAAATGTGAAGAAATAGCACTCATTTTTCGGGTCGTCTTTAACATCGGACTATATACAATCAACGGAACATGAAATCTACTCAGTTCGGTTCGCATAGGTATGGGGATCAATCTATGATCTCCGGTAATTATGAATATGGTATGGTCATAGTTAGGCTGCTTTTTATACGCCTCCATAACATATTTTAAAGCCTCATCAGTGTATAAAAGGGATGCGAATACATTGTCATTTTTTTCTATGACATTTTTCTTCTTTGAGTCAAAACTTCTTTCTGATAGAATTTTAGCTACTTTTTCTTCATAAAAATCTTGATTAGGTGGCGTAAATGGTTCATGCGTACTAATGGTCATATACACCTCTAATCGAGGTTGCTCTTTATCCCGGGCCAACGTCATACTTTTCTTGAACAGTTCTTTGTCGGGGTACCCCCAAGTAAAGCCACCACTATTTTCTTCCGCTAGGGCATAATTTTTTCCAAACCCCGATTTGTCCAACATAAAATCTATTTTCTCGCTACGGAGAAATTTTTCTACATTGTCAAAAGAACCGGTAGTCCCCTGGTAAAAGGAAGTGTGGTAACCATTATTCTTTAATATGCTAAACAAGGTTAATTTGTTTGGATAGTTTTCCAATTCCATGAATCCACTTTTGCCAAAAGGCAAGGAACCCAATAAGGAGGGTAATACGCCAAAGGTTCTTCCCGTATTGCTTAAACAATTCTCCCAATAGAGCGATTTGTTTGTTAGTTCATCTAAAAATGGAGTAAAACCTCCATATTCGGCCCCCTCCCCAACGAAGTCCCTACCCAATCCCTCGACCATAATAAATACGATGTTCGGTTTCTCTTCCTTAAGCTCAAAATACGCACCTAGAACGTTTTCGGATTCCGGTCTTTTAATTAGTGGATATTCAACATCGGCCGTATAGGAATTATCCTCGGTAGAACTTGTATACAGATTGACTGCCAAGTATTGTGTTTTATTCTGATTGATCGGCTTGCCTTCTGTGAAAAGAGTTGCAATGAAAATACTGAACAGGATAATCGTAAAAGGATACATTCTACTGATCTTATGATAGAATTTGGAGGTAATACGATAGAACCCTAAAAATAGGCCAATGATTACCGCAATACCCAAGAGCAAGTACAGGGATATTGCTAAACCACCCGAATTAGCAATGGTCATTTTAATATCCGAGTAACTATAGCCTAATAAATCGGCACCCAAAGGTACCAAGGTCGTACAATAATAACCGATCAGCATGGCTTCTATAATCAACAATAAGGTCAATATTGCAAAAACGATGTTGAACCCATATCTCGGCCGTAAGTTTTCCCAGAAATTAAAGGGAAATGTGAGGATGATACCGATTATGGAAGTAAAGCCGATTTGGTGTACTACGTAAAGCACTAGACTTATGCCGAAGATGGTATCGACCACTCCCTTAAAATAAAGAAAAGCATATTGGAATACGGATAGCACAAAAAGGCATCCGAAGAATGAGATCATCAATCTTGTATAATGCTTTAAAGAGTATCTATCTAATTGGCTCGTATTCATTCTTAATAGTTATGTTGCTTTTACAAACCCTTTTCGTGCCTGGAATCCCCAGCCGGACTTCACATTGAATAATTTTTTATAGTTGCCTCGTACCGCTGCCCATACTATTAGGGGATGGAAAAT
>NZ_JBATHS010000431.1:0-1852 GCF_049667165.1 Maribacter sp. | reverse complement strand
AAATTACTGAAATTGGTCATAAACCCTTCCCGCCTTGCCGTGGGATAAAAATTGAGCATATGGGTCACCATCACCCAAGTGACATTCACATATACAATGCTAAATGCATTAAGATACGTCTCAGGAGTAAACACATACAACAATAGGTTTATGGTTGCCATGTGAAAAAGCAAGGAAATTGGAATAATGAAAAACGAATTTCTAAATTTCATAGGATTCGAAGATTCTGTTCGATCTAGGGTATTCGGGATACCCCTAAATAACCTGTTAATAGTAAAAAAATGGGCAACACTGCCTTATTCATCTTTAGAATTCGGAAAAATTAAAAAAGGTAAAGCACTATTACCAATACATCGACATTTTTAAAGCCATGAAGGAGCCTTTCCTGATCGCAAGAAAGATGAAGCTGAAGGAAACAACGTTTGGTGAAAATCTAAAATTGCTTATTAACGGGTATACCATTGATATACCTTTGCCACACCTTCTTCCAAATCAATGGTATGTTTCCAACCCAGCCCATGTAGTTTTGAAGGATCGGTCAGTTTTTTCATGGTACCATCCGGTTTATCGGCATTAAAAAAGAGGGTTCCCTTAAACCCAATGCTTTTTTTAATGACCTGGGCCAGCGCTTTTATAGAGAGGTCCTCCCCTGTACCGATATTGATATGGGTATTCCGTATTTCTTTGGTATTCTTGGCATAACAGTCCGTAAAGTCCCTGTTCTCCATCAAGAACACACAGGCATCGGCCATATCCTCGCTCCATAAAAACTCCCGCATGGGCTTCCCGCTACCCCATATTTCCAGATGTACCGAATCCTCCTTTTGTTGTATTCCGTACTTGTCGAGAATACTGTATATCACATCCTTATCCGCCGAACCGTCGACACCTTCGATCGGTAATTGGTCCAAATCTTTGCGTATGGCGGCCCAATCCCCATTTTCAAGGGCCTTACCCAAATGCATTTTACGGATCAACGCCGGTAGTACGTGGGATCTTTCCAAATCAAAATTATCATTGGGACCGTATAAATTTGTGGGCATTACCGAGATAAAGTTGGTCCCATACTGTACGTTATAACTTTCGCACATTTTTATGCCCGCAATCTTGGCAATGGCATAAGGCTCATTGGTATACTCCAAAGTATCAGTAAGCAGATACTCCTCCTTCATCGGCTGTGGACAGTTTTTAGGATAAATACAGGTACTCCCCAAAAACATCAATTTTTTTACGCCATGCACATAAGCTTGATGGATTACATTATTCTGGATCATTAAGTTGGCATAGATAAAATCTGCCCTATAGGTATTATTGGCCACGATGCCCCCTACTTTGGCCGCTGCCAAAAACACATACTCCGGTTTTTCGGCAGCAAAGAAATTTGCTACGGCCGTGCTATCGGTTAAATCGAGCTCCTTATGGGTTCGGGTCACGAAATTCGAATACCCTTTGGCCTTCAGGTTCTTTAAAATGGCACTCCCGACCAAGCCCCTATGGCCTGCGATGTATATTTTAGATGTGTTCTTAATGCCCATTTAATTTGTATTGTTAGCGTTTGGTTTTTGGTGATGCGGTTATTTGGTGATGCGGTGGTTCGGTTATGCGGTGATACGGTTGTTCGGTTATGCGGTGATGTGGTGGTTCGGTTTTACGGTGATACGGTTGTTCGGTTATGCGGTGATGTGGTTATCTGGTGATGTGGTTATCTGGTGATACGGTGGTTCAGTTATACGGTGGTTCGGTGGTTCGGTTATTTGGTTATTTGGTGATATGGTGGTTCGGTTATCTGGTGATGCGGTTTTCACTACCTCAATGCTTCACTGTCTCACTACTTCACTACTTCACTGTTTCA
>NZ_JBATHS010000430.1:0-9888 GCF_049667165.1 Maribacter sp. | reverse complement strand
CTCGCCACCCGAACCAATAGTTCGGTGGGGCTAACAGGTTTGGAAATGAAATCATTGGCCCCCATTTCAAAGGCATTTAAAACATTTTCCTCATTCCCTGCACTTGATATGATTATTATTGGGACTTTAGAATTCAATTCATTCCGCACGAAGCCGATCAATTCCATTCCGGAAAAATAGGGCATCATAATATCACTCACGATGATGTTGGGCAAGCGGGTGGACAGAACTTCCTTTGTTTCCTTCCCATCACGGCAATGAATCACATCATAACCGCCTTTTTCTAGGCGGAACCGTAGTAAGGAAGCCAATAATTCATCATCTTCTGCCAGTAAAAGCGTTTTCTTCTCCATTATATCTTACTTCTATTCTTCAAGCTTCTCCAATTCGTTATCAATGGCATTCTCAACCAATTCATACTCTTTTATAAAGGTCAGTTTCAAGTCGTTCAATGCAGAACCATGGGTCATTGGGTCAGATTGGGCAAGGGAATGTATCTTTTTTACAATATCCAATAAACTATGCGCCTCCACCATTGCTACACCTGCCTTGATCTTATGGGCCGCAAAGGCCAGATTCTCCCAATCCGCATTTTTTATATGAACACTGCAAGCGCCTATGAACTCTAATACATTATGCTTGAATAAGCGTACCAATTCGTTCAAAAAGCCCAAATCGCCCATACTTTCTTTTTGTATGGTCTTTAAACTTGCCTTTGGGGTAAAACTATCTGTGGTTTGCATGGTGATGGTTTTAGGTGGCCTATTCGGGATTGAACACTCACCCCCTATTCCGAGGTTTGCAATTTTAAGCAAGAGTTCTTCAGCGCTATAGGGTTTAAGAATAAAGTCATTCAAACCGACGGCTTTCCCGTTTTCTTTTTCACTTATGGTAATATCAGCGGTAATCGCGATGACAGGGATACTGTTTATGATGTTACTCGCATTGGTCCTGATCTTATTCGTGATGACATACCCATCCATAACGGGCATCCTAAGATCCATCAGCACCAAATCGACCTTGTTCTTAGCGATATAATCCAGTCCTTCCGGTCCATTTTCGGTAATGAACACCTTACAGCCCCATTTTTTCAAACGTACCTCGATCAGGCGTTGGTTCATGGTATTGTCCTCAAAAACCACCAAGCTCATATCCCGTACCCTTTGTTTGGCGAAAGCCAAAGCCTCGATATCGGTAATTGATTTTGCTACATTGCTTTTATCCCCTCTTTCATAGGGTATTTCGAATGTGAAGGTAGTTCCTTTGCCGATTTTGCTTGACACCGTGATGGTTCCCCCTAAGAGTTCAATGTTCTGTTTTACAATATGCAAGCCTAGGCCACTGCCGCCATATTTGGCGAAGGTATCGTCCCCAACTTGCTTGAATGAATCGAAAATATCCTCTAAATGTTCTTGGGCTATCCCGATTCCGGTATCGGAAACTTCAAAGGCAAGCATCAATTTTTTATGTCGTTGGCTCTTTTGGGTAATGGAAAGTCTTATTTCCCCTTTTTCAACAAATTTTATGGCATTCCCCAAAAGATTGAGAAGTATTTGCGAAAGCTTGCTGGGATCCCCTTTCAAGATGTTGGGAATTCCCGGTTCCACTTCCAACGTCAACGCCACATCCTTCTTCGTGATCAGCGTTTTACACAGGTATTCCACATTATCAAGAACACTTTTGAAATTAAAATCAATATGCTCGATAACCTCCAATCCTTCCGATAACTTGGCATATTCAAGCAGTTCATTGACAATTTCCATGAGGGTATCCGAGGCATTCTGGATCGCTTCGACCTTCATAAGCTGATTTTCGGTCAAGCGTTCTTCCTTTAGCAGATCACCGAACCCTTTGATTCCGTTCAACGGGGTCCTGATCTCATGACTCACCCGGGCGATAAGTTGTGTCGCCTTAGGACCTGCCTTTTGTTTGGCAATCTTTTTTTGCACGAGTACACCGTGGTCTTCTATCCCTAGGGTTTTGTGGCCCGGTCTTGAAGATGTATTGAAAAGCAAATCCTCCAAACAGGTTTTGAAAGTTTCAAAGGTCTTTTTTAATTCAGAACCCTGGCTTGAACTCAGTTCCTCATAGGAATATTCCTTCAATTCAGATTCTAAAAATGATAAGTGCGAAAGTATTCTAGTAGCTTTCAATGGGTAGGTCGATTTGGGTTGGTTTTGTTCTTCTACATTTGGTTTCCCTTGTATTTTACAGGAAAGAAGGGAATGGTCTATGATCTAATAATTCCTTAAAACTCAGGATTACAAGGCTCCTGTGCAATAAATTGTTATCGAATGGGCGTATAATGTTGTCAAATTGCTTTATTTGTAGGTGTAAAAATAAAAGCCATGAAATATATTAGTTGCCTCGGTTGTCTTTTAGTACTCCTTTCTTGTGCTAATCCCCAGAAAAAAACAGGACTGGGAGCGGAAGGCAAGGTTCGTGAAATTCATGAAAAAGTCATCACAATCGACACCCATGACGACATCAATGTTGCGAATTTTACCCCTTCGGTCAACTACACCCAAAGACTAAATACCCAGGTGAACATACCCAAGATGGAAGAAGGTGGTTTGGATGTCGCTTGGCTGATTGTTTATACCGGTCAAGATTCGTTGAACGCTTACGGGTACGAAAAGGCAGCAGCCAATGCCATGGCCAAGTTCGAAGCGATTCATAGGCTTTGTGAGGAAATTGCGCCTGACAAAATCGAACTCGCCTTGACCTCAGACGACGTGCGTCGCATCATAGCCGCCGGAAAAAAAGTGGCCATGATCGGGGTTGAGAATGCCTATCCCATGGGAGAGGATCTTTCCAATTTTGAGAAATACCATCAAATGGGCGCGCGATATGTTTCCCTATCCCATAATGGCCATAGCCAATTTTGCGATTCGAACACAGGGGAAGAAGACGGAATATGGTTATATAATGGTTTAAGTGAGTTGGGTAAAACCGCTGTAAAAGAGATGAATAGACTCGGAATAATGATTGATATATCCCATCCATCAAAGGCATCGATGATGCAAATGATCGCATTGTCAAAGGCCCCTATTATCGCTTCGCATTCTTCTGCAAGGGCCCTATGTGACCATAGCCGAAATTTGGACGATGAGCAATTATTGATGCTCAAGGATAATGGGGGTGTCGTACAGACGGTCGCCTTCAAATCCTATTTGAACACTGCAAAAAGTGAGGCGCTTTCGGCGTATAGAAAGGACCTCTACAAAAAAGTAGCGGACTCCCTTGGTATGCCCTGGTTCGAAAGAAATGAAGTCACCGGGTTTAACGATATTGAAAAGGGGGCATACATGGAAAATTATCGGAAAGTGAAGGAAATTGGGGATGCTCTTGCCACTAAAAGAAGTGATGTGCCCCCTGGGGTCAATGTATCGGATTTTGTGGACCATATTGACTATATGGTGAATTTAATAGGAATCGATCATGTAGGCATCAGTTCTGATTTTGACGGTGGCGGCGGAATCGAAGGCTGGGAAGATGCATCGGAAACCATGAACGTGACTGAAGAACTGGTTAAAAGAGGGTATTCAGAAGAAGCGATTGAAAAATTATGGGGAGGCAACCTATTGCGCGTACTTGATGAAGTGCAGGCTGTGGCCGCATCGCTTGCCAAGTCTTGAATTGCCTGATACCCATAAAAAAGCTTCGATTCAAGTTTATCCAGGGCCTATTTCATGCTATTTTAGCGAAATCCTCAAAATAACCACGGTATAAATACAAATAAAAAAATCAATTTTTGTAACAATCCCATTATATTTGATACCAACACATGTAAATTAATTAAAAATTTGAAAATGAAAACACTAAAACTATGCATTGCCCTATTTGCCATTACCTGTATTGCACCCTTAAGTGCACAAACGGCAGATGAGATACTCGACACTTATTTTGAAAACATAGGTGGCTTGGAAAAACTCAAAAGCGTCGAAGGAATTAAAATGATGGCGAAAGTCAATCAACAGGGAATGGAAATACCTTTGGAAATCCTACAATTCAGCGATGGGAAGCAAATGACCATCATCAGTTTTCAAGGAAAGGAAATCAAACAGGGTGTCTTTGACGGTGAAACCTTATGGAGCCATAACTTCATGACCATGAAAGCGGAAAAAAGCGACGCAGAGGCCACGGCAAACTTTAAATTAAACACAAATGATTTTCCTGATTCTTTCATCGATTATAAGGAAAAGGGATATACCGTTGAATTGTTGGGTAATGAAACCATTGATGGCACGGATACTTTTAAAATAAAATTGACTAAAGAACCTATTACGGTTGATGGAAAACAGGAAGAAGATGTTTCTTTTTATTATTTCGATGTTGATAACTTTGTTCCCATTGCGGTTCAATCCGAAGTTAAGACCGGTCAGGCCAAAGGCATGGTGCAAGAAGTTACCTTCAGCGATTATCAGGAAGTAGATGGTTTGTATTTCCCGTTTTCAATGACCCAAGGCGTAAAAGGCCAACCCGGCAGTCCGTTGACCATAGAATCCATTGTTTTAAATCCTACTGTTGAAGCGTCCGCATTCGCCTTTCCAGATGAGATGGAAGTTGAAGAAAAAAAATAACCAAGAACATGAAAAGCCCTTGAACAAGGGCTTTTTTTTATCAAAAACCACCTTTACATGAAACGAATCTTAACCCTTATAGCCCTTTTGGGCCTTGTTGTACCGTATTCAGTGAATGCGCAAGACGAAAAAAACGACGGTAAAACCCTGTTCGGAGATATGACCGCCAGGCATATAGGACCTGCCCTTATGAGCGGCCGAATAAACGACATGGAAGTGCATCCGACCAACAGTAGAATCATCTATACTGGAACAGCAGGCGGAGGTGTATGGAAATCAAATGATGCAGGTGCGACGTTCAATCCGATCTTTGATGATTATTGCCAGTCCATTGGTGCAGTGACCCTAGACCCTAGTGATCCTGATAATACCATCTACGTAGGTACCGGGGAAACATGGACAAGAAATAGCGTATCTGTTGGTGATGGATTGTATAAATCAATTGATGGCGGTGCCAACTGGAAGAAACTTGGGTTCGATAAATCGGAGCGTATTGCCAATATCATCGTGAATCCAAAAAACCCAAAGGAAATCTATGTTGGCGTATTAGGGGGCCTTTGGGGTGATAGCGAGGAAAGAGGTGTCTTCAAATCCACTGATGGCGGTACGTCTTGGGAAAAACTTCTTTACGTAAACCCAAAAACAGGCTGTGCCGACCTTACTATAGATCCCAGTGATCCCAATGTGCTGTATGCTTCGATGTGGGAATTTAGGCGAACCGGTTGGGGTTTTGAATCGGGAGGTGACAATAGTGCATTATACAAGTCAACCGATGGTGGCGCAACCTGGAATAAAATACACAACGGTTTTCCGTCAGGTAAATTAGGAAGATTGGGTATCGCAGTGGCCCCTTCGAATCCTAAGGTACTCTATACGGTTATCGAGGCGGAAAAAGATGAACGCAAGGGGTTGTATCGAAGTGATGACGCCGGAAATTCATGGAAACAATTGAACAATGATTTTGGGATTACCGTTAGGCCATTTTATTTTTCAAGGATCGTCGTAGATCCCCGTGATGAAAATGTCATTGTTAAGGGAGGCCTTAGTGGTTCTATCTCTAGGGACGGAGGAAAAACATTCAAGGATCTCGGGAATATGCATAGCGATATTCATGATATAGCCTTTAGTATTAAGGATTCCGATATCATGTATGTTGGCACCGATGGTGGTGTTTATCGTTCTTGGGACGGAGGCACCAATATGGAGATTGTCGAGAACCTACCTTTATCGCAGTTTTATCAAATAAGCGTAGACGATGAAACTCCCTATAATGTATACGGTGGGTTACAGGACAATGGTTCATGGTATGGCCCTTCCTCCTCCCCTGGTGGTGTAGAGGCCCGAGATTGGAACTCGGTGGGTTATGGAGACGGTTTCCGTGTCTTAAAACACCCCACCAAGAATATTATATATTCAGAAATGCAGGGTGCAGAAAATGTATGGCGTTATGATGTCGATAAAAGATTGTCGAAAACCATTCAACCCCTACCTTCAAAAGGTATAAAAAAGCTTCGCTTTAACTGGAATGCACCAATGGCAATCAGCGCACATCAACCCGATCGTTTTTATATGGGTAGCCAATACCTTCATAAATCGGAAGATATGGGAAATACTTGGAAGATCATTTCCCCTGATTTAACCACCAATGACCCTGCAAAACAAGCCCAGGAAACTTCCGGGGGCCTGTCTAAGGACAACTCGGGAGCCGAAAACCATACAACCATCTTTACCATTGCGGAATCACCACTTGATGAGAATGTCATTTGGGTAGGCACCGACGACGGCAATGTACAGGTGACCCAAGATGGGGGCAACACATGGACAAATACTGTTGCGAACATTACGGGACTCCCAAAAAACACATGGACCTACCATATCGAAGCTAGTGTTTTCGAAAAAGGAACTGCCTATGCCGTTTTTGAAGGGCACACTCAAAACGACATGACCCCATATGCATATAAAACCACAGATTTTGGTAAAACATGGACGAGTATCATCACCGATGATGTGGTTGGTTTTGTCAGAAATATCCAAGAAGATTATGTAAATCCAGATCTATTGTTCCTGGGTACTGAATTCGGATTGTATATTACTATTGATGGCGGTAAGAACTGGAAAAAATTCACCAACAATATGCCGGCTGTTGCAGTACATTTCATCGATTTACAAAAGGCGACCAACGATTTGGTCATGGGAACACATGGCCGCGGGGTGATCATTATCGATGATATCTCCCCATTGAGGGAAATCAACGAAGAAGTGTTGAGTAAGAATGTCCACTTCTTCACCAGCAAACCGACGGTTATTGATGAAACGAGCAGCTTTTCAGGCAATTTTGGTGCTGAAACCCAGTTTGTAGGCCGTAATAAAACGAAGGATGCCCAGATAAAATACTATTTGAGCAAAAGACATACGTTCGGAAAGATGACCATGGAAATACAGGATATGGAGGGCAATACCGTTATGGAATTAGGTCCGGGTAAATCCAAGGGCATCAATATCGTCAACTGGGGAGGCAAAATAAAGCAACCCAAGGTGGCTAAAGGAAAGACGTTTTCATTCGGCGGCTTTACCTCACCATCTGTGCCGGCAGGAACCTATAAAGCGGTAATGACCAAAGGAAAAGAAACCTTTGAGCATACGTTCGAATTGGTATATGATCCTAAATCCCCATTAACAAAGGAAGAAAGGGTCCTTAAAAATGAGACCACCATGAAAATGTATGACATGACCCAAGAATTGGCCTATTTAGTCTACGAGCTAGACAAAATAATCGTCCAATCAGAGACGGACAAAAATACCAAAATGGTGGATAAATTGAATGCACTTAAAGAGACCTTGGTCATCACCACAGGGGATAATTATGTCGGCTCCGCCGAACCCCAATTACGTGAAAAAATGGCTGATCTTTATAGCAAATTAGCGGACAACTATGACAAACCCACAAGTTCGGAACTGGAAAACCTGACCATTATCTCCGAACGGTTTGAAACGGCAAAAACGGATTTCATGAAGTTGAAGAAAAAATTCAAAGCCAAGGAAGGATTTGATATGATGTCCTTTGAGGAGTTTTTAAAGAGCAATTAGTAGCACTGCTCTGATCGAACAAAAAGACCATTGGTGCATATTCACCAATGGTCTTTTTTTGTTCATAATTTCGTTAAAAACTAAAAATGAAGTCTTTTAAGAAGGCGTTTTAAACGATTAACTTTAATAAAACTTCATATCATGAGCAATAGATCCAAAGGTCTTCTGCAAATTCGCCCGCAAATTATCACCGCCAAAGTCAATCCGAACATGAGTTTCGACGAGCAATTTCAAAATAGAACCTTACGCCCGATCATAAAGCTGCAAAACGAATTATTGCTGGCTGTCTTCCAGAATTATATCACCAAGCATAAAAACCGATTTTATGAGTTGAGCCTTGAAAACAGGCTTGTCTACATAGAAAATGCCATTCAGAAAGACATTAAGTTCAGAAACTCCCTAAAGGGTATCATCATAGGGCAGCTTACGGCCGAGGAATATGCAACCTATATAAAAAACTCCTCCGCACTGAATAAGCGTATGATGCATATGGTGATCGAACGACTTAAAAACCAAATGCAAGTATTTGAGATTGCAGTCCTAGTCCAGTAACGATTCCCCATTTAGGTTGGTCGTAAGAATATCGCTCATGAGGTCGAAATAGGGTCGAATGGCTTTAAAGGAATCGTCAACCATTTTAGCAAATTCCTTAGATAGCACTTCCTTGTCTGAAAATTTTCGCACAAAAATGTATTGCTTCTTTTTGATAAGATCAATATCCTGATGCGATTTATCAAATCCCTTGGGGGCTGTTTTTACCTCGTCACCAATAAGACTACCCCAGATTTTCTTAAACGATGCCTCGTTTATTACCTTTTTGAATTCCTCGGCATCCAATTCCAACTCCTTTCGAATACGCAGCAAATCCTCCTTATTGGGTTCCCAAAATCCGGCAGCGATAAAACTGTCCCCAGGTTTGATGTGAATATAATAACCACCCCTTAATCTTGCTCCTGCCCTAGCGAACGATCCCCCAAAATGCGCTTTGTACGGTGTTTTGTCTTTAGAAAAACGCACGTCCCTATAAATTCGGAATAGTTTTATTTTTTCAATTTCATCATGTTTTTTAAGGTGATCCATTGCGGCAGCATAAAATGCTTTTACATCAGATTCTACCGATTTAAAACTCGATTTATTTTCCGTAAACCACTCACGGTTGTTGTTTCGTTCCAATTGCCTTAAAAAATCAAAAGTGTCTTTCGTAATTATCGGATGCTGCATTCGTCTTATATTAGGGTTATTTAAGCTAAAGTTAACCAAATGGAAGAAACTGCTTTTAAAATAATGATTAATTTAGATTCTCAAATCACTACCCAATGGACCAACAAGCGATCATCGATAAGATTAAACAACATAAAAAGCAACCTAACCTAAGGTTTGCCTTAAAGGAAAAGGTAGAGTTGTTCACGAACAAGTTATTTTATACCCTTTTTGATATAGATACCCCTGTAGCCGAGAATCTTGAGACCTTGAAAGCCGATTTTGAGGTGCTGGCCAAACTGGCCTGTTGGGAATGTGAGAAACCCTGTGGTAAAATATGGAATGGCTATTTGGAATCCTTGCCCAGGATACTTGAAAGTCTTAACCTCGATGCCGAAGCCATCATGGACTGCGATCCAGCATCAATGTCGATAGAAGAGGTTTATTTAGCCTATCCGGGGTTTTATGCCATTGCCATTTATAGGTTGTCGCATGAACTTTATAAAGCGGGATTCCCTTTGGTACCTAGACTTATGACCGAATATGCGCATAGTAGGACTGGGGTCGACATCAACCCAGGGGCCCGTATCGGGAAATCGTTCTTTATTGACCATGCAACGGGTGTTGTTATTGGGGAATCGGCCATAATCAAGGACAATGTAAAGATCTATCAGGGGGTTACCCTTGGGGCCCTTTACGTTGCCAAGGATTTAAAACAGACCAAAAGACACCCGACCATCGAAAACAACGTGACCATTTATGCCAATGCCACCATCCTCGGCGGGGAAACCGTAATTGGACAGAACAGTATTATCGGGGGAAACGCATGGATAACGCAATCCGTACCCCCCAATTCAAAGGTTTTTCATACACCGAAAATAAAAATCAAACCCGAGATCAATGGCTAAAACGATACTTGATATTATAGGGAACACGCCTTTAATTGCATCGAAAGTACTCAATACCAACCCCAATGTCACCCTTCTTTTCAAGTTGGAAGGCCATAATCCCGGAGGCA
>NZ_JBATHS010000429.1:0-3251 GCF_049667165.1 Maribacter sp. | reverse complement strand
GCACCGAACATTTCTTTCAAGGATCCATTCTTGGCAGCTTCCACGATTTCTGAAACTGTTATTTTGCGTTCTTCCACGGGAATTCCTTCGTCTTCGGCAATTTTCAAGATGCTCTTACGTGTGATGCCATCCAGTATTCGGTCGCTCGTCGGGGCAGTGATCAACGTATCATTGATCCGAACAAAAATGTTCATTGCTCCTGCTTCCTCGATAAACTCATGGGTACTATCATCTGTCCAGATGACCTGGTTGTACCCTTTTTCAAGGGCAAGTTGGGTCGGATAGAATTGCCCGGCGTAATTACCACCTGCCTTGGCATACCCTACACCCCCATTGGCAGATCTAGAGTATTTTTCTTCAATCAATACCTTCACCTTTCCGGAGAAGTACGATCCAGATGGGGCTAGGGCAATAATGAAAGTATACTCATTGGCCGGGGAAGCATGGAAGCCGTTTCCAGAGGCAAAAATAAAAGGGCGTATGTATAGCGAACTTCCCGGGGTTTGAGGAATCCAATCCTTTTCCAATTTTATAAGTGAGATCAGACCATCCATAAAGTACTCCTCCGGTAATTCTGGAATGGCCATTCTCTTGGCAGAAATGTTCAATCGTTTGCAATTGTCCATGGGACGAAAAAGCCAGACATCATTGTTCCCATCTTTATAAGCCTTCATCCCTTCGAAAATCGACTGTCCATAATGGAATATTTTGGCCGAGGGATCAAGGGTTATGGGTTGATAAGGAATAATCTCCGGGGCATGCCAAGAACCATTTTTGTATTTTGAGACCAGCATGTGATCTGTAAAAACAGTGCCAAAAGATAAATTATCAAAATCAACCTGGTCTATTTTGGATGTTTTTGCCTTTTCGACCTTTATGTTCATCATCTTTGTCTCCATTGAATAACGTATTAATCAATAAAATTAGAAAATTATCCCAAGTGGTTCTCCTTTTTTTCTTTAAAATTGTCCTATTTTACGTTGCAAATTAAAAAATAGCGAATTATGAAAGGTTTTAACATATTTGTTGCATACTTCTTGCTCATTTCGGTGTGTTCTGCCCAGGAGGTTGCTCAGGATATGGCTTCTTTTGGTGATAGGTTTGAGGCCCATGGGAGCTTATCCGGTCTTGAAATGTCAGAAAATTATAAGAATATGGCTGTTGCCGATACTTTACAGGCCACCTTTACCGGGGTGGTCAAGGAAGTTTGTCAGTCAAAAGGTTGTTGGATGAAAGTGGTATTGGATGATGGGGCTGAGGCTATGGTGCGTTTTAAGGATTACGGTTTCTTTATGCCGAAAGACAGTGCGGGAAAGGAAGTAATCGTCAATGGTTCGGCCTTCATTGAAGAAATGAGTGTCGAAGACCAAAGGCATTATGCGGAGGACGCCGGCAAATCGGAAGCTGAGATTACAGTGATCACAGAGGCTAAAAGAACGTTGGGCTTTGTGGCCGATGGTGTTCTTTTAAAGGAGTGATGCAGCGCGAGATCATCACTACGGATGATGGTTCAAAGACCATTAGAATTAAGGATTGGGACGAACAATACCATTCGAAACATGGGGCGATACAGGAGGCCTACCATGTTTTTATAAAGCATGGACTCGATCTTTTTAAAAACCAGGATGTGCATATCTTGGAGATTGGTTTTGGCACGGGCCTTAATGCCTTGATCACCTTGTTGGAGACTTCAAAATCGAAATTTAAAATCGAATATTATGGGGTAGAGGCATTTCCAATAACAAGGGAAGAGCTATTCCAATTGAATTATATTTCTGCGTTGAAGGCGAAGCATTTTAAAAAGCAATTTGCACTGATGCATAGCGCACCTTGGCATGAGCAAGTGGCTTTGTCAGATGGATTTTTACTTTATAAAAAGCAATGTGGCTTTACCGAAATCACCTATGAAGCCTTATTCAACCTCATCTATTTTGATGCCTTTGGTGCCAGGGTGCAACCTGAATTATGGAAAGAGGATATGTTTACGATCATGTTCAAGGCGCTAAAGAAGGGTGGCGTTTTGGTAACTTATGCCGCAAAAGGTAGTGTAAGAAGGGCCATGCACGCTGTGGGTTTTACGGTCGAAAGATTACCTGGCCCACCAGGCAAGAGGGAAATGTTAAGGGCCATTAAGCCATGATGTACCTACGCCTCCACGTAAGAAACAAGAGGTATCGTATCATAAAGCCACGACATTGCGGTCAAGTTTGTTAAATCGGAATTAAAATGTCCCTAAGCGGATTTTAGATCCCATACATTTGTTTCATGAAATTATTGATAACAGGTGCGACGGGATTAGTGGGAAGGGCCATTGTTGAATTCAGCAATAGGCAAGAAATTCCTGTTAATTATTTGACCACCAGTAGGGAGAAGATTATTACGAATGAGAATTTTCAAGGTTTTTATTGGAATCCGTCCCAAAATGAAATTGATTTGGCGTGTTTTGAGGGGGTTACGGCAATCATAAATCTTGCAGGTGCTACCATTGCTCAAAGATGGACTGCGGATAACAAAAATAAAATTCTCTACAGTCGTTTGGATTCCTTAAAAACGCTGGGCTATGCCTTGGGCAAAATCGATACAAGCGCCATTACGTCGTTGGTATCTGCTTCGGCCGTAGGTATTTACCCGAATTCTATCGACCATTTATATTCCGAGGAAGACGACATGGTCGATGATAGTTTTTTAGGTGAGGTTGTTGAGAAATGGGAAAAGGAAATCGATACCTTGGCCCATTATGGTTTTCCGGTTGCGAAAGTCAGGATAGGTTTGGTATTGTCCAAAGATGATGGCGTTATGCCAAAACTTGCCAAACCGATCAAATACTATGTCGGGGCTGCTTTTGGTAATGGGAAGCAATGGCAATCCTGGATTCACATCAGCGATTTGGCACGGCTTTTTATGTTCGTGGCCCAAAATCAAATGGAGGGCACATATAATGGCGTGGCTCCCAATCCCATTATCCAAAAAAAATTGGTATGCGAATTAGCCAAAATATTGAAGGCCCCTCTATTATTGCCCAACATTCCCAGGTTTGCAATGCAATTGATCCTTGGTGAGATGTCATACCTTTTATATGCCAGCCAAAGGGTGAGCAGTAAAAAAATAGCTGAGGAGGGTTTTCTGTTCGAATACCCCAATATTGGGAATGCCCTTCAGTTCTTTTACAAAGGGGAATAATGGCCTTTCCCTTGTAATCACTACGATACTAGGGGATATTTTTTCTTGATGCCATCCTCGATTCACTTTTC
>NZ_JBATHS010000428.1:0-3981 GCF_049667165.1 Maribacter sp. | reverse complement strand
TGGCCGGGCTATTTATATTTACGCTCTTTAGAAATCGCACCAAAAGAAATAATAAACTGAGGGAGTTGGATGCCTTAAAATCGAATTTCTTCACCAACATCACACATGAGTTCCGCACGCCATTGACCTTGATATCCTCCCCTATACAAGAGATCTTGGCAGATCCAGACCTTTCACCTGAAAAAAGAAGCCATTTTGAGATGGCATCAAGAAATACCGAAAGGCTATTATCGTTAGTAGATCAATTGTTGGATCTTTCCAAAATCGATAGTGGAAATAGAACCTTACAGCTTGAAAAAGGAAAGATCACCCAATTGATAGCTGCATGGAGTGATTCCTTTTCCTATTTGGCCAAACAAAAAGCCATTTCATTGGATATTGCCATAAAGGATAAAGAAACCGAAGTTTGGTTTGATAAGGATGCCCTTGAAAAAATAGTAGTGAACCTTCTTGGCAATGCCATAAAATATACACCAACCAAAGGTCAAATAAAAGTTAAGGCTTCTATTGAAAATAACTTTTTGAAACTGCACGTAAAGAATACAGGGCAAGGGCTGACCAAGGATGAAATAGACAACATTTTTAATCGATTCCACCAGACCAATGAACAAAATGAAGGAGCAGGCATCGGACTTTCATTGGTCAAGGAATTGACAGCACTGCATGGAGGATCAATTTCCGTAAAAAGTGTAAAGGATACATGGACCAGCTTTGATGTAACCATGTGTACCGATAAGTCCCAGTTTAAAAATGCAGTCCTGAAAAACCCATCTGCATTCCAAAAGAAGATACCTTCTATGGTCCTGAACCCAAATATCGATACGGAAAGTGAACCGCCAATTGATAATGGTATGCCTCTTCTCTTGATTGTTGAGGACAATGCCGATGTACGGCTCTTGTTATCCGATACCTTCAAACCAAATTTTCAGGTAATAACGGCAAAAAATGGGGCCGAAGGAATTGAATTGGCCTTAGAACATATTCCAGACCTTATCGTATCGGATGTCATGATGCCGATCAAAGATGGTGTTGAACTTACCAAAACCCTTAAAGAGGATGAACGCAGTAGTCATATCCCCATAGTATTGCTGACGGCCAAGGCAGGTGATGACAACGAACTTATAGGTCTTCATGTGGGTGCGGACGATTATATTACCAAACCGTTTAACAAAAAGCTGCTTTTGTCCAAAGTAAATAGCCTCATTTCGCTTCGAAAAAAACTACAATTACGTTACAGCCAAGAAGTGGTTCTTAGACCCAAGGATATTGCGATAAGCTCGGTTGATGAACGTTTTTTGGAAAAAGTACAGCGTGTTTTGGATGAAAATTTGATCGAGTCGAGCTTTAACTCAGAAGCTTTTAGCAAGGCTGTGCATATGAGCCGTATGCAATTGCATCGTAAATTGAAAGCACTGACCGGCTTGACTACCTCTGAGTTCGTCAGATCCCAAAGATTGAAACTTGCCACCCATTTATTGAAGCAATCACAAATCAATATTTCCGAGGTCGGATATGCTGTTGGTTTTAACGACCATGCCTATTTTACCAAATGTTTTAGGGAAACCTACCAGTGTACGCCTTCCGAATTCGTTAAAAAAGGTTGATATTTTTCTTTATACACCTCTATTAATAGCCCTAATCACAGGCTTGTTACATATTTTATAATCCTTGATACATAATTCATAGCCTTTTTTACTAGGTAAAACTACATTCGTTTTGACTATGGGTAACATTTGAATACCCCAGTATGTTTCTTGAACATGAAGAACAAACAAAACGACTTAAAAGGTACTGTACAGCGTATCCCAGAAAACCAAATCTACCTGAACATCAATCATTTGAATGATGGGACGTACGTTTTGAAGATCATACACAAGAATAAGGTGATAAAAGAAACCTCTTTTAAAAAAAAGAAATGATGTTAACCTATTTATTCCTTATGCATAAAGTAACAACACTAAAACAAGCTACAATGAAAACCTTAAAACCGATTTTTATCGCTACTACACTATTCATTTTCCTTACAAGTTGTGGGGATTCAAATGTAAAAAAAACAGAAGAGGCGATAGTGCCCAAAGTTGAAGCGGCAATTGCCAAGAAAGATACCGTGAAGCAGATGAACATCTTGGATGAACAGGCCAAAATGCTGTCTAAAGTATTCGGAAACGTGGATACCGAAGAAGGTAGGGCACTGAAAAATGTGGATAGCTATCTTGATCTCGTAGAGCAAGCCAATTTTCCGCCCGATATCAAAAAAACAATTCTAGATCAATATAAACTCTATGAGCTTAGCCTAGATCCCAGAAAAAAAGATTCCCTGAAACTGATTTTCAATGAAAAATTGAATGAAGCCATAGCGAAGTCAATGGAAAATCCCAATTGATCCATCGTTCATGTTAACCTTTAATTAGAAATGCCATAAAGTGTAGAACCTTTAAAATACACCTCATGAAAACGATTAAATTCCTATTGATCATGCTCATATCTTGCACAGTTACCCAGGGCAATGCCCAATTCCTTAAGAAACTGAAGAAAAGTGCCCAAGAAGCCGCCGAAAGAACCGTAGAACGAAAAGTTGAGAGAAAAACAGAGCAGGAAACCGGGAAAACCTTTGACTCCATTTTTGATAATCAAGGAGGACTCCTTAATGGAAAGAAAGAAGCTCCGGCAAAGACCTATGCCTTTACCCATGCGTACGAAATGGATATCATTGCTGAAAAAGACACCACCCATGTCACGTATTACTTGACCAACGTTGACGAATTTATGGGTAGTGCCCTTCAAATGAATGAAAATGAACAGATGATCACGGTCATGGACCTGCCAAGAAAAACGGCCTATAATTTTATGGATTTCGGGGCCAACAAGTCCATGATGTCTTTTGGACTGGATTTTGAAAAAGTGGTCGAAAACCAAACAGATAAGGATGTTTTAATCGAAGCTACCGGAAACACCAAGGAAATCTTAGGTTTCGAATGTGAGGAATACAAGGTGGCAGGGGAAGATTTTAATGGCACCATTTGGGTGACCCATGACGCTGAAATCAGTTTTTCAGATGCCTTTGGCAAGACCCAAAAGAACAAGAACAAAGGCGTAAACCAAGCCTGGATGAGCATGGTTGAAGGTTTGACCATGGAAATGAACATGACCGATACATCGAAGAAAAAAGCAAAAAAAATAAAAATGCAGTGTACAGAGGTTAATCCGACCGATTACATCATCTACACCAGCGATTACGAAAATTCATTTTAAAAAAAATAGCCATGAAAAAAACAATCACCTTAGTATTATTCTCGCTGCTGTTTGCCTGTGGTGAAAACAACCAAAAAAAGCACGATGCGGACAACGGTAAGACCAAAAGCAAAGCTACGGAAACCGCTACTACCTTGCCTAGTTCCGATTACAGCTCTCTTTTACTGAATTATGAATGTGATATGACCGCTGCCGAAGTGGCCAAAGTTTTCAATATCCCTGAATCCGATGTGATTCCTATAGAAACCAATATGCCCAACAGATGTGATTTTGAAATCAAGGGATTTGGCCAGAATGCCGCGGGGGGGACGGCCATGAGGTGGGGCATGGCACCATTTTCCAAAGCAGATAGCAAAAAAGAGATTCAAAGTCGCTTAAAAGATAAGGAGAACAACGAAAGCATTTTCGGGATGGACATAGAGTTAAGTGAAACGGGCGATTGCTATATCACCATCACGCCACACATTGGCGGGGTGGATATTTTAAATGAAAATTATGACGGTGCCTTCTATTTCAAGTATTCACAACCTGCAATTTATAAGAGAACCGCCGAACAACACGCCGCATTGACAGAGAAAACCATTGCACTGGCCAATTATTTGTTGAAAAAACATAAAAGATAAATCTATTCCCAATGAAAGAGGTGAAAAATATATGGATGGGCACAATACTGGTTTTTGTGTTATCATCAAGTGCTTTTGCTCAAAATAAAAAAATACTAATCCCAGA
>NZ_JBATHS010000427.1:0-9287 GCF_049667165.1 Maribacter sp. | reverse complement strand
CTCTTTATCAATGTCTGATTCCCTTAATTCTCCACAAGTATGACTTCTGTACATGTATTGTTCTTCTTTTAAAAAGGCAAATTTAATCGAAATTATGTATTGGGACTTGGTAATGAGCGTCGAAAATTCAATAAAATAGAGCATATACTGAAATCGGCCCTTACTTTGTACCCTGAAATTTTAAAATTGACCCATCTCCTTTTTTGGAACTGTATTCGGATGGGATGGATTAGCCATCACAAAATTTGTGTCGTTGAGGCATTGATTGCCCTTATGGATAAAAATAAAGCCATTCCAACAAAAGTTGAGGGAATGGCTTTTTTGTATTGCTCTTGTCCAAAAAATTCAGGCTATGCCCTCCAATTTTTCGCCGCCTTGGTTTGCTGTTCCTTTAGAACGCCATTTTCGTAACCCGATCTTTATTCTGTACGAGATATTGAACAGTACAGGAACGATTATAAGTGTCAGAAAGGTTGCTACGATAAGGCCATAAATCACGGTCAATGCCAAAGGACCCCAGAAGACCACATTATCACCTCCGATATAAATCTTGGGATCAAATTCGGTAAACAATGAAAAGAAATCGATGTTCAGACCAATGGCCAGGGGTATAAGCCCAAGAACAGTCGTTATGGCCGTCAATAATACCGGGCGCAATCTTGCCTTTCCTCCTTTTACTATAGCTTCGGTAACATCGGTTTTTGATAAAAGATCAGTATCGTTAAGCCCTAGGGCCAATTTTTTACGATCAATCAATATTTGGGTATAATCCAAGAGTACAACGCCATTGTTGACAACAATCCCTGCCAAGGAGATGATTCCCATCATTGTCATCATGATCACAAAGGGTTTGCCTGTAATCATTAGGCCGCCAAAAACACCGATAAAACTCAAGAAGATGGCGATCATGATGATAATGGGTTTGGATATGCCACTGAACTGGAAGATCAAGATCAACAAGATCAAACCCAAACCGGAGAAAAAAGCGCCGACCAAAAATTGCATTTGTTTGTTTTGTTCCTCGATTTGACCTGTAAAGTCAATTTTTATATCCGATGGAAGGTTTTTAAACTCTTCCATTTCTTTTTGTATTTCTGCCACGATGGCCCCGGCATCACTATACCCGGGTTTTAATTGTGAATAGACGGTTACAACGCGCTCATTGGCCTTATGTTTTATGGCACTGAACGACGAGGTGTTACGTTCTGAAGCTACGGCTGATACCGGAATTTCCTTGATCTGCCCTGTCGCCGGATCCCTAAAAATGATATTTTGGTTAAAGAGTGCACTGGTATTGTAGCGTAGATCCTCATTAAAACGCACGTTTATATCATAATCTTCACCATCTTTTTTATAGACTCCCGCTTTTTCACCGAATAAAGAGCGTCTGAGCTGTAAACCTACCTGCCCGACAGAGACACCCAATTCCCCAGCTTTCTTACGGTCAACTTCAACCTCCATGGCCGGTTTGCCCTTGTTCACATCGATCTTCAACTCTTCAATGCCTGCAATGTTCTTGCTATTGATGAAGTTCCGCATATCTTCTGCGGTATTTATGAGCTCATCATAATCCTTTCCTTCCAATTCAATATTGATAGGATACCCTGCAGGCGGTCCATTGGCGTCTTTTTCGACCGAAATGGCAACACCGGGGTAAATTCCACTTAAGGCGTCTTGTATATTTTGCCTTAATTCCTCGGTATCGAGTCCCCCTCTGTATTTATACTCCCGCATGGATAGGGTTATCTTTCCGCGATGCGGCAATTCCGCAGATGAACCTCCATCGGTAAATGGGTTGCCAGCACCTTCACCTACTTGTGATACTGCTGATTGCACCAAGAAATTGAAATCGCCTTTTTTGTATTTGTCCTGATTTATTACGGCATAGACCCTTTTTTCAATATCCAAGGTCAACGCATTGGTCTTTTCTATGGACGTCCCCTGGGGGTATTCGATATAAGCATAAATCTCGTTCGGTTTATTGTCAGGGAAGAATTCGATACTTGTTCTACCACTTCCGATTGACATTCCAAAGAGCATAATAGTTACAATCAATAGTAAAAATGTGCCCCCAAAATACCAATAGACATTATTGCCTTTCAAGGCACCTTTCAACTGGTTTTCATAAAGGTCTTCAAAACGGGTCATTATAACCCTTTGGAACTTGAGTGCGGCGCCCTTAACCACATATTTGTAGGCCCAGAATAAAATGGCGGTGACAATCATTACCGTTCCCAAGCCCCGTATTGGGCCGCCTACGATTAAAATGAAGATTCCGAAAAATCCTAAAATGATACTCAATCGGATGAGCTGTGTATAAGTCAGTTCTTTTTCCCCGATTTCCATAAAACGGGAAACCAGCATAGAGTTCATGAAAATGGCCACGAAAAGGGATGATCCCAAAACCACGGAAAGGGTTATCGGGAAATAGATCATGAACTGACCGAAAATCCCTGGCCATAAGCCTAAAGGTACGAATGCCGCCACTGTGGTTGCCGTAGATATAATGATCGGGAAGGCAATTTCCCCAATACCCTTTTTTGTTGCCTCTATACGCGACATACCCTCTTGATCCATAAGGCGGTATACATTCTCAACGACCACGATCCCATTGTCTACGAGCATTCCAAGTCCCATAATCATCCCGAAAAGGATCATTGTATTCAAGGTAAAACTCATGCCATCGACAAAGGCACCCAGATAGTTTAAGATCATAAATGACATGAACATAGACATGGGTATGGCAAAACCAACGAATAATGCATTTCGGAACCCTAGAAAGAACATCAATACGGTCACCACCAATAAAATACCGAAAATGATGTTATTGACCAGGTCATCGACTTGGTTCAACGTTCGGGTCGAGGAATCGTTCGCAATGGATATCTTTAGATCGGGAGGATAATAATTTTCCAATTGATCTTTTACGAGTGCCTTTATCTTTTCGGCCGCTGAAATTGCATTTTGCCCGGCTCGTTTGGTAACATTAAGCATCACCACACTTTCCCCAAATTCACGCGCATAGGTAGTTTTATCCTCTTCACTAAACGTAATGGTCGCAATATCCCTTAAATAAATGGCCCCATTTTCAGATTTGACCACGAACTCTTCCAGTTCTTTTGGGTCATCGACTTCACCAATGATACGAATGGTACGCCGTTGACCACCACTTTTCAGGTTGCCGGCAGACATGGTTGAGTTACCATTGCCAATGGCACCGATAACATCTTGAAAGCTGACTTTCGCCGCCATCATCTTATGGATGTCCACAGCGACTTCAACCTCCTTTTCCTGGGCACCACGGATATCCGCTTCCTTTATTTCAGGAAGGTCTTCTATTTCGTCCTGTAAATGTTCGGCGAATTCCTTTAGTTTTTCTACGGGATAATCCCCGGTGAAATTGACGTTCATTATCGGGAATGATTCCGAAATATTCAAATCGAAGACGTTGGGTTCAACCTTGGCATTATTAAAGGTGGGCCAATCTTCGCTGGCCTTTTCCCCATCAACTTCGTCCTTGACTTTTTGCTTGGCGGCTTCTACGGTGATTTCCTCATCAAATTCGACGGTGATGATGGAATAATCCTCCTGGGAGGTTGAGGTAATCTCTACCACGTTGCTTACATTCTTCAAGCGATCTTCCAAGGGGTCCGTAATCAGGCGTTCAATATCTTCGGCAGTATTGCCGGGATAGGGCGTACTGATATAAATCTTGGTTTCGACAATTTCGGGAAAATCCTCCCTGGGCATTGCAAAATAGGATTTAAGCCCTATATAGAGGAAGATGCCGATCATGACATAGATGACCGAAGGGTTATCTACGGCCCATGATGAAAGCCTAAATTCCTTTTGGGCGTTTTTTAGCTGCTTGCTCATTAGTTCAACGTCTTTAGTTAAGGATTTTTACTTTCTGGCCATTTTTAACCGTTCTAGCGCCTTCTTTGATTATTTGATTGCCGCTGCTTATGCCTGTAAGCACTTCTATTTTTCCATATTGGGTTTTGCCCGTTGTTATGATACTCCTAGACACCACCGCTTCATTTTTGGCGTTGGGTTCTGAACTTACATAGGCATATTGTTCCCCTTCGGCATTTTCAGAGATAATGCTTTGTGGAATAAGTATGGCTTCGGTATTCGTATAGTCATTAAGTCGTACCCTTGCCGTGAGGTTCGGCTTTATTAGTCCCTTTTTATTGGGAACTGGGATCTCAACCCGGAACGACCGGTTACTCGGATTGATGAAATTGCCGGTTTCCCGAATTTTGGTTATGACACTATCCCCAAGTACCGGAAAGTAGACTATAGCCTCTTTGCCTTTGGATATCTGCCCTAAATAGGTTTCAGGAACATCTACCTCGATATACATATCGCTGAGGTTCACGATTCGAAATACTTCGGAGCCCTGGCCAGGGGAAACCACAGTACCTTGATCTTTGATGACATCGTCTATGATTCCTGAGAATGGTGCCCGAATGCTTGCTTTTGCAAGTTGACTTTCAATTTGTTTCACTGCATTTTGTGAGGCCTCGAACGTTGTCTTTGCTTGTAAATACTGTATTTCAGAACCGATCTTTTGTTCCCACAACCTTTTTTGACGCTCAAATGTTGTTTTGTTCAACTCGGCCTGGGTTTTAAGCTGTTCCAATTGGCTGTTCATGCCACCATCATCTATTTTGGCCAATAGTTGCCCTTTGGTCACCTGTGTCCCTTCGGTAACATAAATCCGTTGCAAAGTGCCCGCCATTTCTGGATATATAAGTACATTCTGTTTGGTTTTTACATCTCCTTGTAAATCAAGGTAGTGAACAAAATTTTGTGCTTCGGCGGTTATTGTGGTTACCAATGGGAGTTTTTCGTCCCCACCCAGGATAGCGATGGCCGAATCGAGTTTTGTGGACTCCTCTTCAAGTGTTTTTAGCTGCTCGGATAGTTCACTTTTTTTAGTTCGGAGGGCTTCCAAATCACCCTCAGTGATCAAATCTTCAACAGATTGTTGTTGGCTTCCCCCACATGATGAGAGTAAAATGGTAAAAATTATTGCTGATATTATTTTTTTCATTACTAAAAGGTTTATTAGTTGATGGGTTTAAAAGTTTATAGTATTATGAGTTTTTTTGGGATTTGTACAATCCATCGAGCATTTCAGTAATTTCTGTTAATTCCATCCTTATTGTTTTATAGATATCATCTGAGAGTAACCCTAAATCATTACTTAGAATGGTTTGATTCAACAATTCCATTGCAGAGCCGAAGGTAATTTCCGTAAATCTGGCTTTGTCTTGCAAGGAATGTCTTCCTGTACCTTCAGCGATATTCGAAGATATGGAAACAGAGCATCGTCGCATTTGACTAATTAGCCCGAATCTTTCGTTATCTGGATATGTTTTTGTACTGTTATATATCAAAACGGATAGCTCCCTTGATTTTTGCCAGACTTTCAGTTTTTCGAAAGAGAATAATTTCATCATCTTTTATTTGAGTATTAATTCAAAGGTGTTCTAGAGGTTTATAAACTTTTAAACCTATAAACTCCTAAACTCATTTTTCGTTTAATATGTTCTCAAGGGCAGTCTTGGTATTGATTACCTCGACCATTGATTGCAAATATTCCTGTTGGGCCGTATATAGCTGGGTTTGGGCTTGGCGTAGATCAAAACTACTGGCTATTCCCTCGAAATATTTGATTTGATTCTTGTTTTCTATGCGTTCTGCCAGGCCAAGATTCTGCTTTGAAGTCCCATACTGTTCTATGGCCAATATATAATCACTTTTGGCCTGCTGCAATTGCAAGCGTATCTGTTCTTCGGCTTCTGTGAGCTGTGTTTTTGCTTTTTCCAAGGCTATTTTTGCCCGTTGTGTACTGGCACTTCTTCTGAACGAGCTAAAAATGGGGATATTCAAATCGAAACCCATGATCGATGAATCGTACCATTCGGGATTTCCACTTAAAAAATCAAACGAATCACTGAATGAGCTACTGCCATAGTTTATAAAAGCGTTCAAAGTGGGCAACGCCCTGCTTTTCGCCAATTTCAATTCTAGGAACCGTTGTTCGTTTAAATTGTTGGCCAATTTATAATCAACATTGTTTTCTAGGGAGAAGGGGGATTCCAACAAATCTAGATCTATTTGTTTTATGGCAAGGTCATCGAGATTTTCGGTCAATTGGGTTGGGGAGTCGATTTCTATGCCCATGACGAGATTCAACATCTGAAGGGTTATTCCCTTTAACCGAATGGCATTTTTCAATTGATTGTCGACAGAGGACAAGGTTATCTGCAATTGTTCAACGCTTTCCTCTTCCCCTAATCCGTTTTCGAAGATTTTCGTGGTTTCGAAGAGATTCTTCTCCAAAGTAGCGAGGTTTTTCTCTAAAATGGCAACGGTCTCTTGGGCCAATAATACGTTTCCATAGGCCTCTACCACCGCTTTACGAACCTCTAGGTCTGTTTTTTCCTTATTGTTGGCGCTATAATTCAAAAATGTTTTCGTCGCTTGTACACCAACAATATATGACCCATCGAATATCTGTTGACTTAGCGTGGCCGTTGCCGATACTTGCTGTGGTTGCCCAAAGGTAATCGCCTGGAAAGTGCCTGGTTCCCCTCCGAAAAATTCTGCCGGGATTAAGGAAATGGGTTGTTTCAACTGATTTTGATAGCTGATGGCACCGCTAACTTGGGGCAAACCATCGGCTATGGTTTCCCATTTTTGCTTTTTGGCATCCAGAACATCCCTGTCGGCATTAATAGCGCTATAATTATTTTTCAAAGCAAAGGCAATGGCTTCATCCAAAGAAAAGCTTGGCGGTTGTTCTTGGGAATACCCCTTTGCCAATAGCAATACAATTAAAAGTGATAAAAAATGAATTCTCATCTATACTTAATTTGAAGTGATTGTTTTATTTAGTATTTGACGTCCTTTTGGGGTGACAATGCCCCTTAGATGGTATTCCAGATAATCATCCATTAGACTACCCATTGGAAATTTTGTTACAGGAAAGAGCTCGTGGTCTTTAAGACTGGTTACCCCGGCAAAGTAAATCCTTGATACAAAGTCTATATTTAGATTATCACGATATATCCCCAAACTGATTCCTTTCTTAATATTGGCGACCACACAGCCTTCCATCATGACAAACTGTTTGTTCTTAATGTTTTCATAGATTTTAGGATAGTATTTCTGCAATTGGTATTGGGGGGAGGCTTTTTCATCCTTTAAGTGCAATAATGCGAATTTCTTGATCTCATACAACTCTTCGATGGGGTTCTTGTGCAAGGAACATATATGGTCAATTCCCTCCGAAATAGAGCAGAACAACTGCTTTGTACATTCTTCTACCAATTTGGTCTTATTCGCGAAATGGGCATAGATGGTTTTTTTTGAAATACCCAACTCATGGGCCAGATCGTCCATGGTCACACTCTTAAACCCTAGGTTCAGGAATAAATCGGTCGCTTTATGTAAAATCTTTTCCCTCATCTATTTTGTTGCAAAAAGAGGGCAAATATACATTGGAAACTCAAAAAACAAAAAAAGTTTCCGAAGTTTTACAATTATTTAACATTGCCCAAGGTCTTAATCTTTTGGGCAATTTTTATAAACTGAGTCATGTATTTGGGTAGTTTAGAGTGGATTATCCTCATCCTGCTCACGTTTAACATACGCTTCAAACGCTTTTCCACCTTCTTCTTCCCAGAATTTATCATAATATTTCCAGTTAGAAAAATCGCTTTTAAGACCAATATTATATCTGGGTTTGCATCGCCTTTTTGATTTATTGTCGCTTTTACGGGACTTGTGGTTTCCAAGTCCACCGAATAGAATCTTCGCCAAAATAATGATACCAAGGGCCTGCCAATAATCAATGGTCACCAATCCGAATAGTTCTGGCATTAACCAATTCCAAAGAAGCATGGTTACATACCCAAATAACAACACCAGTATAATTACGATGATGCCTCCAATCACTATTTTGAAAAAGGCCTTAAAATATTTTTCGACCCTACTTTTTACCCTATGTTCAATGTATTCAGACATAATTATTTATTTTAGTTACTATGTTCTTTTTTTGATTCTAATGCTTTATATAACAATGAAATGGCCCTATGCCGTCTGGACATTAAGGTGCCTTCAGGAATACCTGTTTCAAAGGAAATTTCATTATAGGTAAATCCTTCAAAATCTATGGCTATGATTATTTTTCTATACAATGGTTTCAATTTTAAAATGGCTTTTTTTAATTCATTCTTCATTTGATCCGAATACGAATTGTCCGATTTTCCATATAAAAGTTCCGAGAATTCCAACAAGCGTTCTTCCAGTTCATTTTCAATAGATGATCGTTCCTTTTTAGTTCTTAAAATGTCAATGATCCGATTCCTCAATGAGTTATAAACAAACCCAGCAACATTGTTTATTGGCAGCGGATTATTTGCTCTTAAGAAAAGATTCAAAGCTACATCCTGAACAATGTCCTCGGCATCCCTGTCCGCAGCATTTTCAATTTTTGATTTGGCATATGCTTTTAAAGAATGATATTCTTCATTAAAAAAAGTCCTTAATTTAGAATAGTTATCTGTTTCTGAATTCATTCGAAAGCCTTTATAAGCACCCCTTCTATCATAAAGACGAAGCTTTTCAAAACTATTGCATTTTTCGATGGATTATTTTGGAATTTTTACTTTTGTTATTGAAATCCCATGAAAGAGTTTTGTTAAAATGGATGTATTTTTGACAAAAATCAGTTACCATGCATGCCATTGAACAGTATCGAAAGGAATTTGTCACGTATCTAGAACAAAGGATAAGTACCAAGGAGCCAACCAGGCTTTACGCACCTATTACTTATATTTTAGGACTTGGGGGTAAACGCCTTCGGCCGGTTCTCACGCTGATGACCACCGATCTTTTTGGGGCCGACTATAACAAGGCATTGGATGCTGCTTTGGCCATTGAGGTCTTCCATAATTTTTCCTTGATCCATGATGATATTATGGATGCGGCCCCCTTGCGTAGAGGTGAGCAAACCGTACATGAAAAGTGGGATTTGAATACAGGGATCCTTTCGGGGGACGCCATGTTGATTCTTGCCTACCAGTTCTTCGAAAATTACAGGAACGACACTTTTCGGGAATTGGCGCAGCTTTTTAGCAAAACCGCTTTGGAAGTCTGTGAAGGACAACAATATGATATTGATTTTGAGACACGGGATGATGTTACGATTCCTGATTATCTGCGGATGATCGAATACAAAACAGCCGTTCTTGTGGCAGCGGCCATGAAGA
>NZ_JBATHS010000426.1:0-3319 GCF_049667165.1 Maribacter sp. | reverse complement strand
ATAGATTGTCCTTTATAATATGAAGATTATCTATAAAATGAAGGATCTTGGTTTGTGCGCCACCACTGCAGTGCACCATGCCGTGAATATCGGTTGCATTGTACTTCGACAAGATCTTCTTTACAATCGGCGCATAGGTACGGGTAGGTGACAACACTAATTTACCCGCATCGATAGGGGAATCCTGGACTTTATCCGTTAAACGTATATTGCCAGAATATACCAAATCCCCAGGCACAGCCGCATCAAAACTTTCTGGGTATTTTTCAGCCAGATATTTGGAAAAGACATCGTGCCTTGCAGAGGTCAATCCATTGCTGCCCATCCCCCCATTATATTCCTTTTCATAGGTTGCCTGACCAAACGATTCCAGACCCACAATAACATCACCTGCCCTAATATTGGCATTATCAATAACATCTTTGCGCCTTAACCTTGCTGTCACCGTAGAGTCTACGATTATCGTTCGGACCAAATCCCCAACATCGGCGGTCTCACCCCCAGTGGAATGGATCACCAGTCCATGTTCGGCCAAATCGGCTATCAATGCCTCGGTACCATTGATAATGGCCGAGATAACCTCTCCTGGAATCAGGTTCTTATTACGCCCAATGGTAGAGGATAACAATATATTTTCAATAGCTCCGACACAGATCAAGTCATCTATATTCATGATCAAAGCATCTTGGGCAATGCCTTTCCATACCGATATATCGCCCGTTTCCTTCCAATACATATAGGCAAGGGAAGATTTGGTACCTGCCCCATCGGCATGCATAACCAAACAATAGGCGTCGTCATTCGTTAGATAATCAGGTACGATTTTGCAAAAAGCCTTTGGAAATAGCCCTTTATCTATATTCTTAATGGCATTATGAACATCCTCTTTTGAAGCTGAAACCCCCCGTTGCTTGTATCTTTCGCTATTTGATGAAGCCATGTATGATAGTTTGAGGCAAAAATAGTGGATTCGTTAAAAAAAGCCCACAAATTGTGCGCTTTTAAATTCATTTGAGATCTCGAGGGACTTACTTCACAAACAATAACTCCCTATACTTGGTCAAGGGCCATAGTTGATCATCGACCAACCGTTCCAATTTATCACAATGGTACCGTATTTCCTCAAAATAAGGTTTTACTTTTTCACAATAGGCATAGGCTTTTTTATGGGTATCGGTCATGATATTGGCCTTTTTTCGCTCTTCTACCATGGCATCGGTCTTCTCCTTTAGTATTGCTATATGTCCTGATATCGCCTCAATTATAATCAATTGACTGTTGGCCTGTTTCTTAAAGGAAGCTCCATAGATTTCCTTTAATCCCCGAACGTTATTGATGAGTCGGTTTTGATATTCAACAACCGATGGAATAACATAGCTGTAAATAAGTTCATTAAAAACCCTGCCTTCAATTTGAACATGCATGATGTAGGCTTCCAACTCGACTTCTTGTCGTGCCTTGACCTCGACCTCGCTCATGACACCCATGGACTTGAATAGTTCCAAACTTTCCTTGGAAGTCAGTACTTGAATGGCATCCGGCGTATTCTTATTATTGCTCAACTTTCTCTTTGCCGCCTCTTTTTCCCAATCCAAACTATATCCATCCCCATCGAAGCGAATTCTTTTCGAGGTTTTGATATACTCCCGCAAAACATTGAATATGGCCTCGTCCTTTTTTAGGTTCTTTTTGTCGACCAAGACATCAACCTCTGTTTTAAAGGCCATCAATTGTTTGGCCACAATCGTATTGAGCACGGTCATGGGTTTGGCACAATTGGTTTTCGAACCCACCCCGCGCATTTCGAATTTGTTGCCGGTGAAAGCAAATGGGGAGGTTCTGTTCCTATCGGTATTATCGAGCATGATTTCAGGAATCTTCCCGACCACATTCAGTTTTAATTCCGTTTTTTCTTCTGGGGATAGTTTCCCTTGGGAAACCCCTTCCAATTCATCAAGCACACTACTTAATTGTTTACCAATGAATATGGAAATTATCGCCGGTGGTGCCTCGTTCGCCCCCAATCTATGGTCATTGCTTGCCGACGCAATCGACGATCGCAAAAGCTCTTCATACGTATCGACGGCTTTGATCGTATTTACGAAAAAGGTTAGGAACTGCAAATTCTTCATAGGTGTTGACCCCGGGCTCAATAAATTCACCCCGGTGTTCGTGGCCAAAGACCAGTTGTTATGTTTGCCCGAACCATTGATTCCGGCAAAGGGTTTTTCATGAAATAGGACCTTCAAATGATGCTTTTCGGCCACTTTCTCCATCACATCCATCAATAACAGATTATGATCGACGGCCAAATTTGCCTCTTCAAAAATCGGTGCCAGTTCAAATTGGTTGGGCGCCACCTCATTATGCCTTGTTTTGACCGGAATACCCAATAGGGTACATTCAACTTCCAAATGGCGCATAAAACTCAATACCCTACTTGGTATCACACCAAAATAGTGGTCGTCTAACTGCTGCCCCTTTGCTGCTGTTTGCCCCACCAAGGTACGTCCTGTCATCACAATATCAGGTCGTGACATGGCCAAGGATTTATCGATCAAAAAATACTCTTGTTCCCAACCCAAAGTAGCGTTTACCTTTGAAACATTCTTGTCAAAATATTTTGCAACCGCAGTTGCCGCATCGTCTATTGCATTCAATGCCCGTAGCAAAGGGGCCTTATTATCCAATGCCTCACCCGTATACGCCACGAATATGGTGGGTATACACAGGGTTGTTCCATATAGGAATGCCGGTGACGTTGGGTCCCACGCGGTATAGCCCCTTGCCTCAAACGTGTTTCTTATGCCCCCATGCGGAAAGCTAGATGCGTCGGGTTCTTGTTGTACCAATTGCCCGCCGCCAAATTTTTCCAAGGCCTTACCATCTGGTAAAAGGTCAAAAAATGCGTCATGCTTTTCAGCCGTGGTGCCGGTCAAAGGTTGAAACCAATGCGTATAATGGGTTGCCCCTTTGCTGATGGCCCATCCCTTCATGGCCTCAGCCACCTGATCGGCTATTTTCCGTTCTATTTTAGAACCGGAATCAATGGCTCCCCGAACACTCTCCAATGCATCTTTGGTCAAATACTGCAACATTTTATCCTCATTGAATACATTGGTTGCGAAAAATTCGGAACGCCTACCCTTTTCCTCAATGGGGAGTGGCGTTCTTTTTTGACTTTCAAGAATTGCGTTAAATCTTAATCCAGACATAATTTTAATAGATTTCGACAAAAATAATGATTAACGATTTAATAATTTAAACTATACAATAATACCTTTTACACAAAATACCCCAAAAAAATAAGGGGTATGCG
>NZ_JBATHS010000425.1:0-3941 GCF_049667165.1 Maribacter sp. | reverse complement strand
GCATCGGAACGCACTTCCGCTTGATTTACAGTTAGTTCTGCGAAAACTTCGAAAACGAAATAATTATCATTTGGTGTTTAGAACGAACAATCTACTTATTAAACGTCATTGTGGGACAGAGCGTATAAAGGACAGAATGAAAAAGGAAATGACTTTCCTTTTGAATGATGGGCCAGCCACAGAGAGGAGGCGGACTTATTTAGCGATAGGGCCAGCTGGCGCATTGGGCGAGATGTGGCAATCTTTCAGAATGGAACAATAATTTATTACCCTTCATTTTGCCTTGATGTAAAACCCTTCGACCCTGCCTGCCGGTAGGCGGGAATGACGATTATTTTGTGTTAGAAACAGTATCTATCCAATCTTCAATAATTTTTAAATAATCAGGATGCAATTTTGACCAGTAAGGGAAATCACTTTTTCCAACATAGTTCATCGAATGAGAGGCCCCCGCTACTAAAATTGTTTCAAAATTACTATTACTCGATTTCGTTAGTGCATCAGCAATGAGTTCATGACTATTAGCGGGTATTATTTCATCTAATGTTCCTTGTAGGATTAGGATGGGTTGCTTGGTAGTTTCAAAGTAGGGAATTGGACTATAAAGTAGTTTCTTATCTATTTGGACTTCATCCAAATTTGGTACCCATATATTGGCAAACCACGATTTTGATTTTTCATTATCAATAGCCTTTTCTAAATCTGTTTTTGATAGTGTTCCTGCTATAAATTCAAAAACCTTGCGTTGTAATGCAGTTGCATTTTCAATTTCTTTTCCAAATGCTTCTGCATTTCTATTTTTCCAATAGTTTAAATCGCTTTCTAGTAAGGTAACTCCGGGACAACTTACGGCAATTCCATATTTGAGATTCTCTAATTCATTTAAAATATATGGTATTTTGGCAGCTCCTTGACTACTTCCTTTTATTCCAATTTTCTCGAGAGGAATTCCAGTATTATCAGAGAAATATTTTATGGCATTTATATCATCTGAAGATAGTTCTTCAATTGTTGCAACTTCCCAATTGCCCTGAGAATTTCCAGTGCCTCTTTTGTCATAATGGAAAGTAGTGAATCCCATACTTGCAAATAACATGGCTTCTGCACGGGAAGCACTTCGGTCTGCATTTCCAGAAGAAGTTACAATTATTAGGGTTTTATCCCCTTTGTTATTAGGATACCAAATAGTTCCATTTAGATTAAAGCCATTTGATTCAAAACTAATTTCCTCACTTTTTAGAGCATTGCTAGTTTCTAAAAGTTCCTTTTCTAAGGTGTAGCGGATTGTAATGGTATCGACAGAAAACGATCCCTGAAGCTTGCTATTATTATCAATCCATTTGTTTTTAAAGGAGTAAGTGTAAAAATCGCTTTGCAATTTAAAATTTATTGAATCACCGCTTACCTCAACATTTTGAAACGGAATTCGGTTGGCGTTTTGCGCTAAACTCGTGAAGAAAACCTTAAAATTTACAGAATCACTTTCTATTTCAAATAGTATCTTATCGGAAAAATTGCCATATTCAATTAGGCCACTAAAGTTTCCCGTCTGGTCACCTATATTGACAGCGGGATTTGGCTTACAAGAAATTATTCCAAATGCTATGAAGATGGCAAAGATTGTTTTCATATGATATGGTTACTAAGGCATGCATGATCAATTAAATATACATGGCGTTATGCCTTCGTGCTATTGTTCTCAAGAATCACAACTGTTTAAGTTGCGCATGATAATTTACCCTAGCGATAAGATGCTGTTTTTATACATCTACTTGCATAGACATGGTAATAGGTTCTAATACGGTATGCCTTTTTTTACCCTCCGCGGTTTTTGGATCATTCAAGATAGCGCCAAGTTTTTCCATATCTGTTACTTGCATCACCAACAGCACAGATGTTGGGTCATTTTGATCCTGAAAGGTTTTAAAGCTTGAAACGGCAGGAGCAAATATTTCCACCCTTTCTTTATGACCTTTCAGCCATGTATGAATGTCCTTTACTTTGTGTCGTACTACAATTGTTTTGCTCATCTGTATGGTTTTTAGTTTTTATGCTTACTCTCATCGGTTTTCAGCATCGCCATTTTTATTTTTGCCAAATCATGAGGTAAAGCGGATACATCATGTACCTGGTTATCCCCATATTTATATGTACAAGTTATGTTTAGTTAAACTATAAAATAGGTAGTAAAGGACGAATCGGTTATTTTATTTATCGGGCAGCTTGATTTATTTACCGAAGTGTTTGATAAATTGATCGTATGACACGATTTTATAAGATATAGTAAAATATAGCATAGGTCATCCCCAAATTAAACCCGGCATGGCAAGCGATAGCCCCGTAAATACTGCCTGTCTTTTTTTTGCTATAGTAAAATAAGCGGGCGGCAAAATAGGTAACGGCAACCCATTGCAGGCCCGGCCGGTATAAAAAGTGCCAGCCCATAGCGGTATAGATCAACCCGAAATGCGCTATATGAACGATCGCAAAAGCCAGGCTATCGAATACAGAAGCATAGTTTTCGCCAAATCTTTTTACAAAACTTTGATGGATAAGCCCCCGGTATAATAACTCTTCGCCAATAGGGCTAAAGGTCATCCCTATCAGCGCAAAAATGATAAAATATACCATCTTTTGGTCTGCCAACGCTTCGGCAGGGAGCGTGTAGGAGTCAGCAATATAGACATACCAGTTATTGGGGGTAGATCCATATAAATAATAGCCCAACATATAAACGATCAAACCCATAACGATACCCAGTATAAACACAGCGCCTAACCATAAATAATTAGTGGGCTTTGTAAGTCCGATGGTTTTTCTTCCGGACTTGCTTAATAAGATAAATAGCGTAAGCATCATAGCCACAAAAAGGAGGGAGGTAAAGCTATAGTTGCCCGTAATATTGGCATTTAATACAATAAAAAACCGTGGGATACCAAACAGGAGTATTAAGAACAGGCCAAACTGCCAGTTGAAGTGTAGATATTTTTGAAATGGTTTTCTGAAATGGTTCATAAAAAACGGAATGGTAGTGCTGTATAAAATTAGTAATTTAAAAGGATATGGGTTGGAGGATAGATTATTCAAAATAGCTAACTTTACTCCTTTAAACGAACCAAGCTAAAAAAGGATTACCAATGGTTAAGGAAACATATGATTGGGTAGATGGCAGTTTATTTTTGATGATTGCCTGTGCAGAATTGACAGACAGCTATTTAGATGAACAGGAAATTGAGGTTATAATTCAAAAGACAGCATTTTTTGTTTCAAAATTGGCAGGTGAGGGCGTAGCATATACACAACAGGATGTTGAACAAAAATTTCACAAGGCATTTCTTTGGTATACCAACATTGGCGAAGATGCCCCTCAACATAAAATGGATGAGGAAATTATAAAGCAAGTAAAACTGGTGGCCAACTCTTTAAAAAAAGAAAAATGGTTCAATGCAGATTTTGCCCAATTATTAATAGCAGATCTCATAGAGATAGCCCGTGCTGATGGCGAAGTGATCAAGAACGAACAAAATTGTATTAATATGATCGCGCGTTTGTGGGGACTTTCGACTCCTTTTTATGAGGCATAAGCTGGATGAATGCCCGAGGGTATTATTTGGTCAATCTATCTTTTTCTTATTCAATTTGCCTTGATGCAAAACCCTTCGACCCTGCCTGCCGGCAGGCAAGATGCGCTCAGGTTAAACCAGTGCAGATGGAGAAAGCAAATGATTTGGCTTTAGAAAGATGGGCCGGGTGATGTGGTTGGTGGTATACTTTTTCTCCTTCATTTTGCCTTGATGCAAAACGAAGCAAAAAATCAAGAAGTTTTCAAGGAACTTTTTGCAAGCAAAACCACTGCTAAATCTACGCTTCATGCTCCTTTCCGATTGCATCGGAACGCACTTCCGCTTGATTTACAGTTAGTTCTGCGAAAACTTCGAAAA
>NZ_JBATHS010000424.1:0-3433 GCF_049667165.1 Maribacter sp. | reverse complement strand
TATTATCCATATGAGAAGCTTGCGAATTGACCAGTTTAATTTTTTTCTGCCACGGGTCTTGGAAAATTGATTTGCAGTAGTATATCCAATGTTACGTTGCTTCCCAAGAAGAAACAAACATAAAAAGCACTTCATTAACCTTAACGCTTTTAAATATTAGTTTTAAATTGCATCAACTTGATATCATAGAAAACAAGAGTAATCAGAATAATAAAACTATACACATGGATTCGAATCGAAGAGGGTTTATAAAAAAGGCAACTGCAGGTGCGGTTGGTATAGGTTTTAGTAGTAGTATCAATGCCATGTCGGCCATGAGTTATTCCAATATCATAGGGGCCAATGACCGTATCAATGTGGCCATTCAGGGCTTGGGACGAAGATACCCAGGATTTAAACCCCCGATTATCGCAAAAGAGAATAACGCCAAGTTACTATATCTATGTGACGTCATGAAAAGTCAACGGGATAAAGCGGCAGAAAATTTTGGTGGGGATCTTACGTATAAACCTACTTTGGAAAATGACATTCGAAAAGTCTTGGAGGATAAAAATTTGGATGCCCTTTTCATTGCCACTCCCGATCATTGGCATACCCCTGGGGCCATAATGGCCATGCAGGCAGGAAAACACGTGTATTTGGAAAAACCGTGCAGCCACAATATGCATGAAAACGAACTGATCGTTGCTGCCCAGAAAAAGTACGATAAAATAGTGCAAATGGGGAATCAGCAACGGTCCTCTATTGAATCGAACCAAATTGTAAAGGATATACATAACGGTATCATCGGTAAGACATATAAGGCCACTGCATTTTACATCAATACAAGAGGCGCTGTTCCGGTTCAAACAAAGGCAGCCCCCCCGGAAGGGTTCGACTGGGACCTATTTCAAGGACCCTCTCCAAGAAAGGCATATACCCACGATACCTTTGATTATAATTGGCATTGGTATGGTTGGGATTTTGGTACGGCCGAAATGGGCAATAATGCCACCCACGAATTGGATATTGCACGATGGGCTTTGGGCGTTGAATTGCCCGAACACGTAAATGTACGCTCCGGAAAGAACCAATATTTGGATGACGGTTGGGAAATGTACGATTCCATGGAAGCACGTTTTACCTTCGCCGATGGTCAGATTATAGAATGGGATGGACAAAGTAGAAATGGATATAACAAATATGGTAAGGGCAGAGGTACCATTATATATGGATCCGAAGGTTCGGTTTATATTGATCGAGGGGGCTACGAAGTATTCGATCTTATGGGGAATTCAATAAAAAACAGCATGTCCGATGGCTCAGAAAGTGGACTCGCCCTTGGTGGCGGGGGAGATTTAACGACCCGTCATGCAGTGAATTTCTTTGAAACCATAAGAGGTAAGGAAACCTTGGCATCGCCTATAGATCAAGGTGCAACAAGTCAGGCGATGACCCATTATGCGAATATCGCATCACGGATCGGCAAATCGTTCGAAGTTGACGCCACCACGGGCCAAATTTTTGACCGGGAAGCCATGAAATTATGGTCACGTACCTATGAACCAGGTTGGGAACCTATTATATAACAAATATCAACGTTGAACCGGGCATAGAAAAAAATGTAATTATAAATCAATAGCATACGAATGGGAAAAGGTAGTTTGTTTGATATTTCTGGGAAAGTAATCATCATAACCGGTGGTGCCGGGGCATTGGGTGGTAGTATGGCCACCTATTTGCTGACACAAGGCGCCAAAATCGCAATCCTCGATTTATTTCCCGAAAGTGTTGAAAAAAGGGTCGTTGAACTTAAAAAAATCAGCCCCGAGGTCCTAGGGATTCCGGGAAGTGTTTTGGATAAAGGCTATCTTGAAAAGGCCAAATCGGAGATCATTGCAAAATGGGGTAAAATCGATGTATTGATCAATGCGGCTGGTGGTAATATGCCTGGAGCGACTATCGGTGAAGACCAGACCATTTTTGATCTTAATATGGAGGATTTTAAAAAAGTATCCGAACTGAACCTCAATGGTTCGGTTTTGCCATCAATCGTTTTTGGGGAAGTGATGGCTAAACAGCGTTCCGGTAGTATAGTCAACATCTCATCCATGACCGCAACCCAAGCCGTTACGAGGGTCGTTGGCTATTCGGCATCCAAGGCGGCCATTGATATTTTCACCAAATGGATGGCCACGGAAATGGCATTGAAATTTGATGGGAGTGTTCGGGTAAATGCGATTGCCCCTGGGTTTTTTATCGGAAACCAGAACCGTGCCCTCTTAACCAATCCCGATGGAAGTTATACCGATAGGGGAAATACGATCATTGCAAACACACCGATGAAACGATTTGGGGACGCTGACGAACTCAATGGGGCCATACATTGGCTTATAAGTGAAGCAGCCTCTTTCGTAACAGGGACCATCGTGCCGATCGATGGTGGTTTTAGTGCCTTCAGTGGCGTATGATACGCATATAAATACCGAATTAAGATGAAGATGCAACAAACATGGAGATGGTATGGTCCCAAGGACCCGGTCTCATTAAATGATATTAAACAGGCGGGGGCAACGGGTATCGTTTCGGCATTACATCAAATTCCGAATGGGGAAGTTTGGACCATTGCCGCCATTGAGGAACGTAAACGCATGATTGAGGCTACGGGCCTTACATGGAGTGTGGTGGAGAGTATTCCGGTACATGAAAATATAAAGACACGTACGGGGGACTTCAAACGATATCTCGAGAATTATAAGAAGAATATCCGGAATTTAGCAACCTGTGGCATCCATATTTTGTGTTACAATTTTATGCCCGTTTTGGATTGGACCAGGACGTCGCTCGATTTTGAGGTTGCCGATGGATCTAGGGCATTGCGATTCGATGTAACGGCCTTTGCCGCTTTTGAACTCTACCTGTTGCAAAGACCCGGTGCAAAAAACACCTATTCGGAGGCAGAACAGCAGCAAGCCAAGGTATATTTTGAATCACTTTCCGTAGAAGATAGGACTCTATTGGTGAATAACATCATAGCGGGGTTACCTGGGGCTGAGGAAGGCTATACCTTGGATCAATTTCAGCAGGCGTTGGATACATACGCGCAGATTGATGCCCGAAGGTTACGGGAGCACCTGGTCTTGTTTTTAAAGGAAATTATTCCGGTGGCAGCGGAGAATAAAGTCATGATGTGCATTCACCCTGATGACCCACCGTATCCCATTTTAGGATTGCCCCGGGTAGTGAGTACGGAAGAGGATTATGCCCATCTATTCGAACAAGTCCCTAATATCGCCAACGGGATTACTTTTTGTACGGGTTCTTTGGGGGTTAGGCCGGATAATGATTTGGTGCGGATCTTCAAACGATTCGCAGACCGCGTACATTTTTTACACCTAAGAAGTACGCAGCGCGATGCCCAAGGGAACTTTTATGAGGCCAATCATTTGGAAGG
>NZ_JBATHS010000423.1:0-1710 GCF_049667165.1 Maribacter sp. | reverse complement strand
GCCCGAGGCAATGTATCAGCCCACTGGTCAACGTCATCAGACACCTGCTGGCCCCTATCCTGTGTGTGTGTGTGTGTGTGTGTGTGTGTGTGTGTGTGTTTTATATTCAGCTAGGTATTATCGTGCCATGAGTGACACTGTAGTGATGTTGATTTATGACAAACAATCACTGGTTCCCCGTTATACTTCGATTTATTAAAACCGTTCAAACCCTTGTGTATTACTGGCAATGTTCTTCGAGAAGATTACCACAAACTGAGGTTTTTATATGTGACTTGGATTATTCACGGTGTGTGAGATGAACAAATGACAAACCCAATTGGTTATTGCCTAGGGCCTTTTGCTCTGTGTGTGAATTTGTGAACTCAAAAAGGAGATACGTTGCGCGGACAGTGCTCTACGGTGCGTGTCTTCCACTGCTCATACTGCGGTAGTCAGTGATTGAAGCAAGCATCATTTGTTCTGTGTGTCAAATTAGATTCACGTTACGTTCTGGTGCTTAGCACATGATACGTGTACGTCGTGTATCACGGTTGAAGCACATACTCTGTGTGTGTAGGAGTGTTGTGCTAGCAAAAACATTTATATTTGCTGTGCACAGAACGCTTATAACCTAGCGCAGTATTATTCGGCGAATGCTTAAATTGTTTACTTCATTTTTTACTCTTTTGTGCCTTATTCTTTTATCGGCGGAATTAACTGCTTTGCTTATTGATTTGATCACTAATTGTCATTTTTTCTGATTTTTGGTTGTTGTTAATGATTTTTGTTTTTATTACATCATGAATCCAAAAATGTCAAAACACAATCTCCAGGTTGGACATCTTAATGTCTATCATTTGGTTAACAAAGTGCCTGATGTATGCGTGCTGCTTAACCAAAGCTCACAGCCAGTTCATGTTTTTGGCATGAGCGAAACACGTCTCGACTCGAGAATTGCTGATACCTTGATTTATATCCCCCAATACTCTGTTTTGAGACGCGATAGCGCAAAGAAAAATCATACAGGCATTGCAGTCTATATTCATGACTCAATTTCTAATTTTGCAACACGAAGAACTGAATTAGAAGATGAAAATATTGAGTGCATTTGGATTGAAGTAAAACACGGCAAATCATCGCCTCTGCTCATAGGTTACGTATATCGTAACCCTGCTGAAACGTCTAGTTGGTCTGAAGATTTCATTCAGATGATGGATAAAGTCAAATCACGCAATAAAGATATTGTATTGCTTGGAGATTTTAATATTAATCTGAATAACGCTCAAACAATATGGAATTCCACAACAACTTTATTAGGTCTTCATCAACTGGTTCTGAACCCTACCAGAATAACAGACACTACTGCAACTCTCATTGATCACATATATACTGACAATAAGAAGATTGTTTCAAATGTGTATGTATCAAATTCCAGTATCAGTGATCACAGGCCTATTTTTTGTTCGGTCTCTATGTGCTTGCCTAAATCAGGACCGAAAGGTCATACCACCATTGCATACAGAAGTTTTAAAAACTTTGATGAGTCTGCATTTTTTCGTGATCTAAGTGAAGCTCCATTTCATAGCGTTTTTCATTTTAGTGTTGCAGATGATGCTTTTAATCACTTTTACAACATTTTAAGCACAATTATAGATAAGCACGTGCCAATGCGTCAGCATAGAGTAAAACATGCCAGACTTCCTCCTTGGTTAACGTCTGATATTATAG
>NZ_JBATHS010000422.1:0-4889 GCF_049667165.1 Maribacter sp. | reverse complement strand
GTACAGCGATGGTTGAAATTTGTAAAATATTTACCTGATTTTGGGTTAACCCCAATGCTTTACATTCCTGAAAATCCTAATTACCCTCTTTTGGATGAATCCCTTGTAAATGAGATTCCCGAAGGACTAACCGTATATAGATATCCCATTCGCGAACCTTATAAACTAGCAAGCTTACTTTCAAAAAAAGATACAAAGCGCATTAGTTCAGGGATTATAGCCGCTAAGGAACAAACCTTTTTGGAGAAGGCCTTGTTGTGGGTTCGAGGTAACTTTTTCATTCCAGATGCTCGTAAAAATTGGGTGAAACCTTCCGTGAAATTCTTAAGTACCCTCTTGGAAAAAGAAAATATCGATACGATTATTACCACAGGGCCGCCCCATAGTGTCCATTTGATAGGCCACCGGTTAAAACAGACCCATAAAATCAAATGGGTGGCCGATTTTAGGGATCCATGGACATCGATCGGGTATCATAAAAAACTGAAACTTACGAGAAGATCACAACAGAAACATAAGCAGTTGGAGCAATTGGTATTGAACAATGCTGATGCCATTGTCGTGACCAGTATAACAACAAAAACGGAATTCAAAGGGCTTACCTCAAAACCTATTTTTGTTATCACCAATGGGTACGATTCCGATGCGGAAGGCCAAATGCCTTTGACCAGCGATTTCACCATTTCGCATATCGGTTCCCTACTTTCGGGAAGAAACCCGATAAACCTATGGCAGGTGCTTGAAGAACTGCTTCAAGGGAATGAGGCATTCAAAGCCTGTTTTAAATTGCGTTTGGCAGGTGTGGTAAGTGAGGACGTTTTGAAAAGTATTTTTGATTCAGGGTTAAAGGATCATACAGAATTGTTGGGGTATGTGTCCCATGAAGTGGCTGTAAAGCTGCAACAGGAATCGCAAGTGCTTTTGTTGGTAGAGATAGATTCGCACGAAACCAAGGGCATATT
Source organism: Maribacter sp. (assembly GCF_049667165.1). Lineage (GTDB taxonomy): Bacteria > Bacteroidota > Bacteroidia > Flavobacteriales > Flavobacteriaceae > Maribacter_A. The sequence continues at coordinate 3,927 of NZ_JBATHS010000422.1, read as the reverse complement.
ACCAGGAAAACTGTACGAATACATGGCTGCCAGGCGACCTATCCTGGCCATTGGTCCACCGCAATGGGACGCAGCTACCATTATTGTGGAGACCCATTCAGGGGCAACATTTGGGTATGGATCGAAAAATGGATTAAAAGATGTAATTTTAGAATGGTTTGAAGCCTATCAAAAGGGTAGCCTAACTACCGCGCCCAAGGGCATTGAAAAATATAGTCGAAGGGAACTCAGCCGGGAAATGGCCAAACTTATTTCATGGGAATAGTTAGTAAACAAGCAATGAACAATACCGTGGTCACCTATGTGGGGTTTGGGATTGCTGCCATTAACACCCTTTTTCTTTATACCAACTTTTTGACGGATGCTTATTATGGACTCGTTACGGTCATATTGTCGACATCTGCCGTACTAATGCCATTGTTGGCCTTTGGGGTACCCAATACCTTGGTCAAGTATTATTCAAGCTTCAAATCAGAAAGGGATACGGCAGCCTTCGAGACGCTGATGCTTTTCTTACCCTTGGTCCTTATAATCCCCATTGCCATTTTTTCTTTTTTCTATACAGATGTCATTGGGGAATTTATCTCCAAGGAGAATAGTATTGTCAAAAACTACGTATGGTATATTTTTCTTATTGGAATGGCTATGGCGTACTTCGAGGTTTTCTATGCCTGGGCCAAGGTGCAAATGAAATCTGTTTTTGGCAACTTTATGAAAGAGGTGTTCAATAGGGTGGGGGTGATGCTCCTATTATTTTTGGTGCACTTTGACATAATCTCTGTCGACTTGTTTCTTAAGGCCCTCGTGGCCTTGTATCTCTTACGAACGATCATTATGAAATTATATGCCTATCGTCTAAAGATGCCGCGAATTAATTTTGATTTTCCGGCCAATACACGGGTAATTTTGTACTATAGTGCCTTGATCATCCTTGGGGGTTCCGCAGCGGTTATTATTTTGGAGATCGACAAGGTAATGCTCAACCAATATATAGAGATTGAAAATGTGGCCTATTATGGCGTGGCCATCTACATTGCCACAACGATTATTGTGCCATCAAGGGCCATGCATCAGATTACCTATCCGATGACCGCGGAATTGCTGAACAATAGGGATCATGAAGGATTGGATTCGTTATACAAAAAATCGTCATTGACCTTGTTCATTGCCTCTGGGATATTGTTCGTGCTCATCATTACTAATTTGAATGATTTGTTCCTTATGCTACCAGAAGAATATCGCGGGGGATTCAGCATCGTTTTTTTAATTGGCCTGGCCAAGGTCTATGATTCGGTATTGGGAAATAATAATGCCATTCTTTTCAACTCCGATTATTATAAGGCGTTATTGATGATGGGCGTAATCTTGGCGGTCATGGTAATTCTTCTGAATATGTTGCTGATACCATTGCAAGGACTTCAAGGAGCTGCCTTGGCGACCTTTCTAGCCATTACCATTTATAATACGATCAAGTTATACTATGTCAGGAAGAAGTTCGATATTATGCCATTTACAAGGGAAACCCTCAAGGTTTTTGGGATTCTTCTGGTATTGGGAGTTCTATTTTACGTTGTTGATTTTCCATTTCATCCCATGGTCAACATCGTAATAAAAGGGGTATTAACTACTTTACTATTCTTGGGCATACTCTTTAAGCTTAAAATATCTGAAGATGTTTATGGAATGTTAAACCGGTTTTTGGGCAAAAAAGGTTGAATTCGAAAATATTGATCTAGAATTTACACTACACAAACCTAATTGGTTTCTTCTTATTTTCAGACACCTGTTTTCTACTATTTATCCTCTGATGATTATAGCATGGGATGCGAATTCATGCGAGGAGGCATAATTCAAAATATATTTTTTGATTCTTCATTAAGAACCGTCATATCAGGTGATATAGATCATTGTCTTATTAATTATATGTTAATAACTTAATAAATAATAAACCAGGTATACAACTATTGAAATCAAAATAAGAAATGATCCATTCTTGTCGAATTGCCATAGAAAAAGTTTAAAGAGGGCATTTTGACAGGGATTTAAAACAAATCGAATTGCTGTTGAATTACTATTAATTATGATTCTTAATGGAACACCTACCCTCCATGGACGAACAATTTATCAAGAAAATTCTTCAATGTATTGAAGACAATCTCGATAACGAGAATTTCTCGGTGAAAGATCTTGCTTCGAACTCAGGACTCAGCCGTTCCATGCTGCATAGAAAACTCAAAAAGTTAACCGGTAAATCTGCAAGTGACCTTATCACGGAAATGCGATTGACCCGGGCCAAAGAACTTTTGGAGCATGATGTGGCTACGGCTTCGGAAATTGCATATCAGGTAGGTTTCAATAGTCCAAGTTATTTCAACAAGGTTTTTAAAAAACACTATAACATTTCGCCGGGTGAGGTTAGGAGGAAAGGTGTTGTTATGGAGTTGGATGAACCATCGGTGGAACTGCACGAGAATAAGGTTTCCGACCCAAAAGCGCATGTATTTAGCCGTAAAGCCTTGATCATGATCATGCTGGCCATTGTTGCCTTTATCGGAGTATATGCCATTCTAAGTACGTTTGTGTCCACTGAAAAATCCATTGCCGTACTCCCGCTCCATAATTTAACAGGACAGGCCGAGAACGACTATTTTGTAAATGGGATGCATGATGCACTTATTGGCGAATTAGGCCAAATCGGTTCACTTCGCGTGATTTCTAGAACATCGACACTTCGTTATGATAACAGTGAACTATTATTAAAGGACATTGCCCATGAATTGGGCGTAAATACCATTGTAGAAGGATCAGTTATCGGAGCAGGGGACAGTCTTCGGATCCTCATTCAATTAATAGACGTGTTCCCAAAGGAACGTCACCTTTTGGCCAACGAATATCGTGATGCTATGCAAAATGTAATAAGGGTTCAATCCTCGGCTGCCAAGGATATTGCAAATAAGATTGAAGTTAAGCTTTCCAAAAACGAAGAAATGCGTTTAGCGAAATCACGGTCTGTTGATCCCGAAACCTATAAAGCGTATTTACGGGGCATGTACTATTTAAATCAAGGTACGCACGAGTCATTTAAAAAAGGCATCAATTTCTTACAGGAAGCCATAGCAAGAGACCCTGGTGATTCTTATGCTTACGCCGGACTGGCACTGGGCTATTCCATCATGGGTCATGGCCAGCTCAACTCCGAAGAAGCCTTTCTAAGCGCAATGTCAGCTGCCAAAAAGGCGATTAAGTTAGACCCAATGAATGATGAAGCTTATACGGCTTTGTCCATACTCAATTTATACAGTACATGGGATTGGCCAGAGGCCAAAGAAGCTTTTGAAAATGCTATTGCAAAAAATCCCAATAACGAAATTGCCCATGCCCATTTCGCCTGGTACCATATCCTGTTTAATGATATGGAGAAATCCATATTCCATGCGAAAAAAGCAGTAATGATAGAGCCTTTTTCTGCTTCATACAAAGCATGGCTTGCATTATTGTATTATCACAACAAAGAATATGATAACGCCGAAATCTGGGCACAGAAAGCCTTGGCCATAAAAGAAGACGTTCCTTATGGAAACCTTACCATGGGTCTGGTAAGTCTTCAAAGGAAACAATATCAACAAGCTATTGAATTTCATGAAAAACTTCCTAAAAATGGGGATAATTGGAAAATGTTGCTCGGTTACGCCTATGTAAAGGCAGGCCAAAGGGAAAAAGCCCTCCAAATTTGGAACGAAATGGAAGTGCGATCAAAAGACCATTGGGTGAATCCCTGTCATCGGGGACAGATGGCCGCCTACCTGGGATTTACCGACCAGGCTTTTGAGCTGCTAAATGATGCTATTGAAAGCAAATCGTATCCTATCACCTACATTAATTTATATTCTTGTACCGAAGCCATACGGGATGATGCTCGGTACGATA
>NZ_JBATHS010000421.1:0-12597 GCF_049667165.1 Maribacter sp. | reverse complement strand
GTTTCGAGGTTTTGATCCTTTTCGAAATCGAGGGAGGGTACTACACTGAACTGCCCAAGACTATGTTTGATAGTTGATCGTAATATGGCGTATAAGGTATGCTCATCATCAAATTTCACCTCTGTTTTGGTTGGGTGAATATTGATATCAATGGATGCGGGATCAACCTCCAAATACAAAAAGTAACCGGGATAAGCATCCGACTTTATCAATCCCTCAAAGGCTGCCAAGACCGCATGATGCAAATAGGGGCTTTTGATAAACCGATTGTTCACGAAAAAAAACTGCTCTCCCCTACTCTTTTTGGCAAATTCGGGTTTCGTGATAAAACCGGTGATTTTAACCACTTGGGTGTCCTCGTTCACGGGTACCAATTTTTCATTGGTCTTACTGCCAAAGACATGCACGATACGTTGCCGTTGATTTGCTTTGGGCAAATTAAAAAGTTCGCTTCCATTGTTATAAAAAACAAAAGCGATGTTCGGGTGGGCCAAGGCGACCCTATGAAATTCGTCGATGATATGCCGAAGTTCCACCTGGTTCGACTTCAGGAAATTGCGGCGGGCAGGAATATTGAAAAATAAATTTTTTACCGACATCGATGTACCCTTTGGGGCCACACAAACCTCTTGGAACTTGACCTCGCTACCCTCGATCCGTATATGGGTGGCCATCTCCTCCAATGCTGGTTTTGTTTGCATCTCGACATGGGCAATGGCAGCGATCGAAGCCAATGCTTCTCCGCGAAATCCTTTGGTATTCAGGTTGAACAGATCTTCGGCCTTTTGTATTTTTGATGTCGCATGCCGCTCAAATCCCATTCGGGCATCCGTGGTCGACATCCCTATGCCATCATCAATAACCTGAATGAGGTTTTTACCCCCCTCCTTTACGATAAGTTTTATAGAAGTCGCTTCGGCATCAATGGCATTTTCCAAAAGTTCCTTCACGACCGATGCCGGACGTTGCACCACTTCACCCGCAGCTATTTGATTGGCCACATGGTCTGGCAAAAGTTTTATGATATCCCCCATTATGATTTATAGAATATGGAGATGTCAAAATCGATAATGTATAGGAAGATTAAAACCAAGATCACTATAATAACGGTCATACGTATCTTTAGATTTCTGTCCCCTTCGGTCTTAATATCATCGATGGCCGTATTCAATTTTCCCTTTATACCCCTCGGGGTATTTACGGTGCTGCGGAATTTATCGAACTTTGGTTCAATCTTGTAGGGATTGCCTTTTCCCTTATCGTCATAGAAACGAGGCTTATATTCGAACTTTCTGTTCTTGCCGATGCGTGTTATTTTTCTCAGTATCCCCATTGGTTCCAAAGTTACTTAAAATCGAAAAATATGCCGTAAACCTAATTGCCAAAATTTGTTAACAATACGGTCGTTGGGAAATGCTATGATCGGGTATGGAAAAAGAAAACGTAAAAAACTAGGTTGTCAACGCGGCCATTTTTATGGCAGCGATAGCCGCCTCGGCCCCTTTATTGCCATGTTTGCCCCCACTGCGATCAATGGCCTGTTGCATGGTATTATCGGTAAGCACACAAAAAATCACCGGGGTATCATAAAGTACGTTCAAATCCTTGATGCCTTGGGCCGTGGCACTGCAGACAAAATCGAAATGCTTGGTTTCACCCTGTATTACGCTACCGATGGCGATAACCGCATCGACCTGTTGTGTCGTGATCATTTTTTTTGAACCGAAGGTAAGCTCGAAACTACCGGGAACATTCAATCGAACAATGTTCTCATCGGTGGCACCACAATCCAATAATGCCCCATAAGCCCCCTTGAAAAGTCCTTCGGTGATTTTGGCGTTCCATTCAGAAACAACAATCCCAAAACGAAAATTCTTCGCATTTGGGATGGTGGCTTTATCGTACTCCGATAAATTTTTGGTTGCGGTAGCCATTATTTGGAGCTTTCGGCCATACCTATAAAGGCATCAATGGTGCTCGCTTCATTGGAGGTAGGGAACTCATCCTTGATCCTCTGAAAATACCCCAAGGCCTTATCGTTTTGTTTTAATTCCAAAGCCGTAACCCCTGATTTATAAAGGAATCTTGGCGTTGTAAAATCATTCAAACTATGTTTAAAGGCACTTTCATAGTACCCCAAAGCATCCTCGGGTTGGTCTAACTGCATAAATGCATCGCCCAGTCCCCCTTTGGCAAGGGCACCCAAAATTTCATCATCCGAGGAGAATTTCTCTAAATGCGTAATGGCATCCTCATACTTATTCATATCCAAATACGCCATACCTGCTGAGTAATTGGCCAGATTGGCCGCTTTTGTCCCTGGATATTCATCGATAATGTCTAAAAACCCATACTTACCCTCTGCCCCGTTCAAGGCTAAATTATAGAGCGAATCCTTGGCCGTGTTGGCTATCAAAGCCTGTTCAAAATATTGTTGTGGATATAAAAGCTCGTTGGTCGCCTCGGCCTCCTTTGGCTTTTGTACAAACTGGTGGTATGCCAAATAACCTAAAACCGCAACGGCCACAATACCGATAAACCCCAAAATATAATTCTGGTTCTTTGAAACCCATTCCTCGGTCTTCGAAGCACTTTCATCCAAGGTGCTGAACACCTCGGCCGTTGTACTTTCATGTTCATCGAATTTTTGTTCCTCAGCTTTATTTTTAGGTTTAAACCCCCGCTTTTTATATGTTGCCATTGGTAATTTTATTGATCGGGCAAAAATAAAGTTTTTATTGAAATCCGAAGCGGTATTTATTCGTTATTTTTGATATTTCGCGAGATACCCTTGTTCCAATATTTAAAAAACCGAGGTTTCCACAATGTTTCTTAAGAGATTATCGCTCATCAACTACAAAAATTTCGATTCCCAGATCTTCGAATTCGATAGCAAGATCAATTGCTTTGTTGGCCCTAACGGAGTGGGTAAAACCAATGCCTTGGATGCCATTTACCACCTGTCGTTCGGGAAGGGTTATTTTAACCCCATAGGCTCCCAGAACATAAGCCATGGGGAAGATTTTTTCGTTATTGATGGGGAGTTCGAAAATTTAGATCGGGAGGAAAAAATCGTTTGCAGTCTTAAGAAAGGCATGAAAAAGATCATCAAACGAAATGGCAAGGTCTATGATCGTTTGTCTGACCATATCGGATTATTGCCCTTGGTCATTATTTCACCAGCGGATCGGGATCTAATTATTGAGGGCAGTGAAACCCGAAGAAAGTTCCTTGATGGGGTCATTTCGCAATCTGACAAGGCATACTTACAAACGCTCATCAATTATAACAAGGTGTTACTTCAGCGCAATTCACTGCTTAAGTATTTTATGGCCAACCAAACCTTCGATGCCGGCACCCTTGCCATTTACGACGAACAATTAAACCAGTATGGCACGGCTATCTTTAGAAAACGGTTGCATTTTATTGAGACTTTCATTCCTATTTTCAAGGAACAGTACGGTGTTATTTCAGGGGGCAACGAAGACGTGATGCTCAGCTATGACAGTAGGTTGCTGCAGGAAGACCTACTGGGACTGCTCTCGATGAATATTGAAAAAGACCGCATTCTGCAATATACCAGTGTAGGCATACATAAAGACGACCTGAATTTTGAAATAGCGGGTCATCCCATAAAAAAATTCGGAAGTCAAGGACAGCAAAAATCGTTTTTGATCGCCTTGAAATTTGCACAGTTCCAATTTATAAAGGAGCAGGCCAAAACCACACCGATCCTGTTATTGGATGATATTTTTGACAAATTGGACGAGCATCGTGTGGCCCAAATCGTAAAACTGGTAGACAATGAGAATTTTGGGCAGATTTTCATTAGCGATACCCACGCGGAACGTACCGAGAATATTGTGAAGCAAATACATCAATCCTATAAAATATTCAAATTGTAAGATGAGGCATCTATTAATTATAGCGGTAGTACTACTGTGTACTTCGTGTCAGCAAAAAATCACTACCGACGATCTGGACCTATTGAACGGCTATTGGGAAATAGCGCAGGTTCGTATGGCCAATGGCGAAACGAAGACCTACACGATCAACACCACTGTCGATTATATTGAAGTAACCGGGACATCGGGCTTCAGGAAGAAGGTGTATCCCAACTTGGATGGTACTTACGACACCTCGAACGATGCCGAACAGTTTGTCCTGACCGAAGGACCTAAGGGCTTTGAGATCCATTATAAAACCGAACTCAGTGAATGGACCGAGCAGCTTACCACCTTGGATGAAAATTCATTTTCAGTGACCAATGCAGCGCAGATCACCTATAGCTATAAACGATTTGAACCTATCAATGTGCAGAAATAATGGCAAAGCGAAAAAATGACAACGTGCCTTTACGGGAAGCCTTAAACGACTTCATCAAGGAAAATAGGCTTCAACAGGGTATGGATAAGGTACATGCACGTGAAGCTTGGCTGCAATTGATGGGTAAGGGCGTGAACCAATACACCACAGCCATAGAACTGCGAAAGGATACCTTGTATGTTTCCCTATCCTCTTCGGTCCTTCGGGAAGAACTAAGTCTGGGCAAGTCCAAAATCGCGGCCATGCTCAATGAAGAACTAGGCCATGACCTGATCAAAAATATCGTTTTAAGATAACAGACCTCCCAGGCAACGCATTGCTTAGCAGGTCTACCATTTTTAAGGAAGGTTCGGGATTTTAGTAAATCTCCCGGCCCGAAAAATGAAAGGCCCCTTCAATGGCCGCATTTTCATCGCTATCGGATCCATGTACGGCATTTTCGGAAATATCCGTAGCGAACAATTTTCGAATGGTGCCTTCCGCCGCATCAGCAGGATTTGTGGCGCCGATCAATGCCCTAAAATCCTCTACGGCATTCTCTTTTTCCAAAATTGCGGAGACGATAGGACCCCTGGTCATAAACGTTACCAAATCGGCAAAAAATGGGCGTTCCTTATGTATTTCATAAAACCTTTCAGCATCCCTTTGGCTCAACTGGGTATATTTCATGGCTACGATAGTAAATCCTGCAGAACTGATTTTCTCCAAAATGGCCCCAATATGGCCTTTTTCAACCGCATCCGGTTTTATCATCGTAAATGTTCTATTTGTCGTCATTGATAAAATTTTGGGCAAAAATACATTTAAATCCCAAAATGGCAAGAATTAATAGGATTGTTGCGTTTGCCCCAGAACCTTGCCGTTGTCACCCCGTATACTGAAAACCACGTTTTTCGAACGTACGTCAATCGTCAACAGTCCGAAACTTTTTTCAAAAACCACCCCACCGACCCGGTACGGATTTTCCTCTCCACTGAACGCCTCGTAGACATGGGTGAGCCCACTACTGGTAAAATCATACAATGGGTAGGGTAGTCCAGCGACGTCGGTCTTTGAAAATTCGGAAATATGCCGGTCCCCAGAAAGAATGATCACCCCTTTTGCACCGGATTCGACGATCGTTTTTTCAAGTCGGTCGACTTCATGCGGAAAATTTCCCCAACATTCAAAGCCATGTTTATCGGATAAAAACTGTACGCTGCTGAGGATCAGGTTAAACGCTGCCTTTGAAGTTCTTAGTTCCTCCTCGAGCCACTGCCATTGTTTTTGCCCCAAGATGGTCCCCTGCCCGTAGGTGTTGGGGGTATTTCGTTTATTCGTCAATGTATCCCGCGTCAAAGGGGTTCTGAAATAACGCGTATCTAAAATAATGATGTTCACTTTCCCCGCTGGCAAGGCATACTCGTGGGACGTATATACCCCTTCCTGTACCCGCCGTGGACTATCTTTTGGGACCCCTAAGAAATCCAACAATTGCTGTTGGCTCCCTTTTTTGGCGCGAAACTCGACCCCACCATCATTTAGGCCATAATCATGATCGTCCCACGTACCAATGATGGGAACTTCCTGCACCAGCTTCTTATACCCCGGCACGTTCTTTTGGGCGGCATACATACGTTCCATTTTTTCCATATCGTCGGTGTCGGCATACACGATATCGCCTCCCCAGACCCAAACATCGGGGTTTGTGGCGAGGACATCGTCCCACAGTGCATTTTCCATATCATGCTTATTACACGAACCAAAGGCCACGATAAATTCATTGTCATCGGGAGTCTCGGTATTCGCTGATTTCAGCGGTTTACAGGCCCCTATTGCCAACAGGGCCAACCCTAGAATTAAAATTCCCTTCATTTTATAATTTTTGGTAGACCGTGTAAAAATAACCTATAATGAGGAAAGTCCACACTAGATTACTATCTTTGGGCGCATGAATTTAAAGGACATCAATGCAGTAGGAAATTTACTTTCCAAGCCCCAGCAGATCGTCATTGTTCCCCATAAGAATGCTGATGGCGATGCCATCGGTTCTACCTTGGCTTTATGGCATTACCTAAAAAACATGGGGCAACAGGTGCATATAATTGCCCCGAACGACTATCCTAAATTCTTAAAATGGATGCCCGGGCATGAACAGATCCTGAATTTTGAAAAAGAGAATTCACAAGCCAAGGCTTTGATCGAACAAGCGACACTTATCTTCACTTTGGATTTCAACCATTTGGGACGTATAGGACAAATGGAATCCGCACTTCAGGAAAGTCAGGCCACTTTTGTCATGATCGATCATCATCAGGCCCCTTCGGATTATGCACAGTATATGTATTCGGATGTGACCATGAGCTCAACCTGTGAGATGATCTATAATTTCATTGAGTTTTTGGGCGATGATGACAAGATCACCCCAGAAATGGCGATATGTATGTATACTGGGATCATGACCGACACAGGTTCGTTCAAATATTCGTCGACAACCAGCCGAACGCATAAGGTCGTAGCCGCCTTGATTGATAAAGGGGCCGAAAATACAAGGGCGCATAATCTGGTCTATGACACGAATACCCCAAGTAGATTGCATCTCTTGGGTTGTGCCCTAAAGAACCTCGTTATTTTAGAGGAATACCATACGGCCTATATTAGCCTGAGCCAGGACGAATTGGAAACTTATAATTATCAGAAAGGGGATACCGAGGGCTTTGTCAATTACGGGCTTACGCTACACGGCATTTATTTCGCCGTGATCTTTATAGAAAACAGGGAAGAGGGCATCGTAAAGATTTCCTTCCGCTCTGAGGGGGAATTCTCTGTGAACGAATTCGCCAGGAACCACTTCAACGGGGGTGGGCATACCAATGCTTCCGGTGGGCGCAGCGATACCTCTTTACAGGAAACCATCGCGTATTTCGTTTCCCTATTAAAAGAATACAAAGCAGAATTGAACCCATGAGACGACTCCTTTTTACAGTACTGGCAATTGCCTTGGTCGCCTGCGGCGGACCTGAACCCAGACGCCCGGTACAATCGAAAACCAGCAGTATCAATGCCTCCATTGAGCGCAGTAAAAAATTATTGGCGTTGGAAGAGCGTATGATCCAACAAATCATTACATCGGATTCCCTTCATGACTACAGCCATAGTAGTACGGGAGCTTGGTATTATTATACGGTGAAAAACAATGTTGCTACCTATACGCCCCGACCAGATGATCTAGTGACCCTGACGTACAATGTCGTGGGATTCAATAACGATACCCTCTATTCAACCAATGATATAGGGGTTATAAACTACAAGGTCGATAAACAGGAACTCTTTCCCGGATTGCGCAACAGCATTAAACTATTAAAGGAGAAGGAAACCGCCACCTTCCTATTTCCATCCTCCTTGGCCTACGGGTACCATGGGGACAACAATAAAATAGGGGTCAATGTGCCGATAAAGGCAACAGTAACCCTATTCCATATCGAAAAACAACAAGATAGTATTCAAAATTAAACCGATAAAATGAAAAAAACATTTCTTTCCCTATTGCTCCTGACATTGGCCCTAGCCAGTTGTAAATCAAGTAAATACCCTGATTTGGGTGATGGTCTTTTTGCCGACATACAAACATCCAAAGGGGATATTGTCATAAAATTGGAATATAAAAAAACCCCGATTACCGTAGCGAATTTCGTTACTCTGGCCGAGGGTAAAAATCCGTTTGTGTCCGATAGCGTCATTGCCATGAGCTACAATGGGGAAACGATTACCAAAACGGGGATGAAGGGTAAAAAATACTACGATGGCATTATCTTTCATAGGGTTATGAAAGGTTTTATGATACAGGGGGGCGACCCGACGGGTACTGGTAGCGGCGGTCCAGGCTACAAGTTCAAGGATGAGTTCAATGATTCATTGACCCACGATAAGGCGGGGATTGTATCTATGGCGAATCCTGGAGCCAATTCAAATGGGAGCCAATTTTTCATTACCCATGCCGAAACCCCATGGCTGAATAATCGTCACTCGATCTTTGGGGAAGTGATCCGAGGTATGGATGTGGTCGATTCGATCGCCAATGTGGCGACATCCCAAGCCCCCCAGAAAGACAAACCAAAAGTCGATGTGGTCATGAATACGGTCGAGATTATCCGAAATGGAAAAGAGGCCAAAGATTTTGATGCCGTACAGGTCCTAACCGATTATTTCGATGTTGAAACGAAACGATTGAAAGAAGAAGAAAAGGAAAACCAAGCCAAGCAGGCGGCGTTTGAAAAAATGATACCCGAATTTGTAGCCGAATTGGCCGCAGACAAAAAGAAAGCCAATACCTTACCCTCGGGATTACAGGTGTTAAAAAAGGGTGAAAGTACAGGGGAGACCCCAAGAGTCGGTGACATGGTGAAGGTTATTTATGCAGGGTATCTGGAAGATGGAACCCTATTTGACAGTAATGACGAGGCCGTGGCCAAGAAATTCCTCAAATTCGATGAACGAAGGAAAATGGGACGTGGTTATGAGGCAATACCGATGTCCTATAGCCCCGATGCGGCCATAATCCCTGGGTTTAAAGAAGGACTCTTAACTATGCGGGTGGGTGACAAATTACGTTTGTTCATTCCCCCACACCTAGGATACGGTGAACAAGGAAGCGGGCCCATTCCGCCTAATGCCAATTTGGTCTTCGATTTGGAAATCGCGGGCATTGCAGAATAAGCAGGTTTCTTAAACAACTAAAAAACCCCTTTGTCTTAATGGCTTAGGGGTTTCTTTTTTACTTGGGACCGTGGATTGTTTTCAGCTAATCCCTGTATCTACCGGCGATGGATATGCTGATGAATTTGAAAGTCATATATGATGGGATTCTATCGATCACCCTCAAATATCAGGGTGCATTTGGTCTATTAACGACAAAGAGGAGACCTGAGGAGAGTTACCACCTAGTACCAGTGCATTGGGCAGTTGGGAAGCCCGTGTATTTAGCCCATCAGGGAAGCTGATGCTATCTGAACCTAGGACCTAAAAAACGATACGATTATTGAACCCATCCTTGAGGGCGGTTATTTTTTCCAATTTTGCGACTTCATCATAATGGTCGCTTTAAGAATATCCTTTTGTGAAATCTGCCCGACCAATTTACCATCCTCAACAATAGGAAAACGCCGGCGTTTGTCGTTCAGGAACTTATTCGCTGCGTCAAAAATATTCATGTTGCCATCAATGGTCTCGACATTCTTGACCATACGGCTTTCAATCTTATCATCTTCGGGAGGCATGTTATAATACCTGCTCTCGCTAATATGCTTAATACAATCGCCTTCTGAGATAATACCTACCAGTTCGTTCTTATCATTGACCACGGGACCACCCGATATCTTATTGTTTATCAATGAATCGATTACCTCTTCCACAGACTGGTCAGGTCTGAAGGTAATTAATTTGGTGGTCATGAAGTCACTTACCTTGAAAGGAATATCCTCGCTCGTCGGTTGGTTCTTTCGTGCCCCTTGAAAACTTTTTATACCCATGGTTTTATATTTTGCTTGTTCTTTCTTAAAGATACTGAAATTTAAGCACCGTATTCTCAAGATTTTGTTAATTCAGATCAGGATATGTTAACCTAGGAAGGGTTCTTTGGAATATCCTTCAATATTTCCTGAATAAATTTCCAGAATTTTTGAACCGAGGTAATGCTTACCCGCTCATCGGGAGAATGTGCCCCTTTGATGGTCGGACCAAAACTGATCATATCCATATCGGGGTAATTCTGCCCTAGAATTCCGCATTCCAATCCAGCATGACAGGCCACCACTTGGGGTTTATCGCCATATAGGGCTTCGTATTTGCCTTCCATCAACCTTAAGATATCTGAATCTGGATTGGGGTTCCAACCAGGATATTCACCCGCGAAGGTTACCGTGCAATCGGCCAATTCAAACGCTGATTTTAGGGCATTCGCCAGATTCATCTTCGCGGAGTTCACCGACGAACGGGTAAGGCATGCTATTTTAATCTGTCCGTTCTTTGCGATAACCCGGGCGATATTGTTCGAGGTTTCGACCAGGTCCGATATCGCCGCACTCATGGCATAAACCCCATTATGCGCCGCGTAAAGCGCTTTTACCACCTTGTCTTGGGTACCTTTAGGCATCACCTTGGCCGGCGTCTCTATCCAAGACATTGTAATGGTCAGGTCTGGTTCGTTGATGGCAAGCTCGGCCTTGATAGTATCGGCCCAATTATTAAAGGTGGTTTCGAAGGTTTTGGTTTTGTCCTTGTCTACCGCGATTTTCGCAAAACTTTCACGGGGAATGGCGTTACGTAAACTACCGCCATCAATTTCCGAAACCTGTATGTTGAACCCTTCGATGGCATTGAAGAGCAAACGGTTCATGATCTTATTGGCGTTGCCCAAGCCTTTATGTATATCCATACCGCTATGACCTCCATTTAAATCCTTAACGGTAATAGAACACCCTACATAAGCGTCATTTACAACTTCTTCGACATAGCTTCGTGTTGCCGTAACATCAATACCTCCTGCACATCCGATATCGATTTCATCATCATCTTCGGTATCGAGGTTCAATAAGATCTCCCCTTGCAACACCCCTGCCTGTAGGCCCATGGCCCCTGTCATTCCTGTTTCCTCATCGATGGTGAACAAGGCTTCTATAAATGGATGGGGAATGTCGGTACTTTGCAACAAGGTCATGATGGTGGCCACCCCCAAGCCATTATCCGCGCCCAAGGTAGTTCCCTTTGCTTTTACCCAATCGCCCGACACGAACATTTTTATGCCTTCGGAATCAAAATCAAAAACGGTATCCGCATTTTTTTGATGCACCATATCGAGATGGGATTGTAGGGTAACCTTTTTACGGTCTTCCATACCGGGCGTGGCCGGCTTACGTATAATGACATTGCCCACCTCATCGGAAAAGGTTTCCAAGCCTAGGGCTTTGCCAAAATCCAACATGAACTGAATGACCCTTCCCTCCTTTTTCGAAGGTCTTGGTACCTCGTTCAAATCGGCGAAATTATTCCATATCCCTTTTGGTTCCAACTGTCTTACTATGGTGCTCATATGTATTGTATTTGATATTCAAAAATACGTTAAGTGCAGCAATTTTAGGGTATTAATCGCTATTTTTGAAGCCATGGTCCATAAAATAAAAAATGGGGTTGCCCTATCGCTAATTCCGCAGATCATTCTTGTGAAGTGGTTGGGAAACCATCCCGATCTTATCGAGCGGTATTATAGTGAGGGCATATATCCTTATATCGCTGGTTTTTTTCGGATTTTATATGGATGGATCCCATTCTCGGTAGGCGATATTCTCTATTTTATCCTGGCCGTGTTGGCCCTTCGCTATGGTTTTAAACATCGCTTTGAAATCAAGGCCTATCCCTTGCGATTTGTACGGAATTTGGTTTTTGTACTTTCAATCGCCTATTTTACCTTCAATCTGCTTTGGGGACTCAATTATTACCGATTACCGATCGCCCAGAAATTCGCCTTGGAGGAAAAAAATTCGGCAGCGGAACTTTTGGAATTGACCAAGGCCTTGATCGCCAAAACCAATGCGTTGCAATTCGGGATAACCAAGGATACGGCCCTTGCCGTTGAAATTCCGTATACAAAAAAAGAGATCTTTGAAAAAACCTTGTTAGGCTACGAGCAGCTTGAAAAAAGCTATCCCTTCCTTTCCTATAAACATCGCAGCATCAAAAAATCGTTATTCAGCACGGCCTTAAGCTATATGGGGTACGGTGGTTATCTCAATCCGTTCACGCATGAAGGACAAGTGAATGCGCGCCTGCCCAATTTTAGGTTTCCTGTGGTCGCGGGCCATGAAATAGGGCACCAATTGGGGTATTCCGCTGAAAATGAGACCAATTTTATTGGGTATTTGGCGACCATGTACAATCCGGATCCCTATTTTCAGTATGCTGCCCATGCCTATGCCCTCACCTATTGTCTCAGTGATATTCGAAGAAACGATGAAGCCGAATTTATGAGGCTGTATGCCACGATCCATTCGGGAACCCAGCACAATTTCAAAGAAATGGCCCTTTTTTGGGAGGCCTTCGACAACCCCTTGGAGCCCGTCTTTGAATCTATTTTCAATATTTTTCTGAAAGCCAACAACCAAACCCAAGGAATCCAAAGTTATAATGCCGTGGTTTCCCTGCTCATCTCCTTTCATCAGGAGCATCCGCTTTAGGTTTGGTGTCATACCTGGAACGTCGGGGGTTTAACGTCGGAGGGCGGCGCATTAAACTGCGCAT
>NZ_JBATHS010000420.1:0-2606 GCF_049667165.1 Maribacter sp. | reverse complement strand
GGATGTATAAGCGTGGTCCCTAAGGTGAGTAGCGTGCCGTTTCTAAAAAATTTTCTTCTGTTCATGTTGTGATTCCTAGTTTTTAAAAAATCAGTTGACGTGTTTTTACCCCTGTAAAAAGCAACTTCATACGCTGTAATAGTATGGAATAAAAAGCTGCATATACCCTATTTAACATTCGTTTATGGCTAACAGGGCTAGGCAAAAATGGATAAGCAATTTACTAATATAGCGTATAGGATTAACTGACAAATATCATGCTATTTTTTTAGGGAAAGTTTTAAAGGGGGGAGACGGGAGACGGGAGACGGATGGGGGTCGAAAGTCGAAAGTTGGAAGGAGAGTATTGAGTATTGAGATTTGAGATGTTAGATTTCAGAAGTAAATAGATCGTAAAAACTGCGAACAGCGAATGGCGATTCAATACCAAAGGGTCAGTTCGAGTGATTTTCGAAAGCCCCGAATGCTCTGGGGTATCGAGAACCAGATGGAAGTAGTCAGTAGACAGTATGTAGTATTTAGTATTGAGTAGTGAGTTTCAGGTTGAAGGGAAACGGGTGCCCGATGAGTGTTGGAAGGTGTACCATTTAAATTCCAAAATCTAAAATCTAAAATCGAATGTTGGTTGTTAGTTGATAGTTGAAAGTTGAGGGAGATGGAGGTCAGTAATCAATTGTCAGTTCGAGTGGTTTTCAAAAGCCCCGAATGCTCGGGAGTATCGAGAACCAGAATGAAGTAGTCAGTGGTCAGTAGTCAGTGGTGAGTATTGAGTAATGAGTAATGAGTAATGAGATTTAAGATGTTAGTTCTAAAATCTAAAGTCGTAAGTCTAAAATCAATTCCTTTCTTTATTCCTTGGGATATTGTTCTAGGAGTTCAATAAATAGGCCGAGGTCGTTTTGGGTGTCCATATAACTATATTCACCCCCGTTCCAGCCTCCTTTTTGGGCTTCTTCGTAGCCTTTTTCCTTAAAGAGGTCTACATAGGTTTCCCCCAATCCCTGTACATGAAAAGCGGCATGGTGAACCACAGCCCCATTTTTCGCGAGTATTTCCTTCCAATGGCTATTGGCATCGCCATAAGGTTCTATGAGTTCCACCTGTATATTTTCAAGGGTGATGAACGCTAATTTTGCCTTTGCATCGGAAAGCACGCCCCTAAAATGGGTGGGATTGTCCTCATGGCCCACAGCATTCGTGATTTCAGGTCTGTTTTCGAGTCCAAGTACGTCTAGCCATGCATCCAAGGCATGTTCAATATTGGGCACTACGATGCCGATATGCGCCATTTTGGTATTCGGTAAAATTCCAGGTACAGGAGTAGTAGCCTTGTCAGCGATAAAGGCCATAAGTCCTAAACAGGCCAATACCAAGAGTATGTTCGTTTTCTTCATTTTGTTATTTCTTACTAGGACATTACGTCCAATTCGTTTTGTGTATCTATTCAAAAGGGTTACCACTGTGTATGGGCTATATTTTGCACGACATGTTTGTCATAAATCTGTTTGATCTTCGCCATGATCTCAGGGGCGAACTCCGGTAGATCGGCGGCATGGAGGTTTGCCAGCATCTGATCGGGTCGGGAGGCCCCAGGGATGACACAGCTTATCTCGGGGAACATAAGGATCCACTTTAACGCCATGGCCGAAAGGTTGGCCTTTACATGAAAGAGGGCCTTGAGTTCTTCAACCGCTTCCAGACCGATCTGGTAATCAAGGCCACCGAATGCCTCGTTATTACTGAACTCCTTCTTGTCTTTAATGGGGGCGCGATGGTCGTCTTTTCCGAAAGCGGTATCCGTATGGAATTTTCCGGTCAAGAGGCCACTGGCCAAGGGTACGCGTGCCAAAATACCGACATTCTTGGCTTTGGCGGTGGCAAAAAACTTTTCTGAGGGCAGTTGCCGTAGCATATTGAATATGATCTGTACGGTGGTCACATTTTCGTACTCCATGGCCCGTATGGCCTGGTCCACCGTTTTGACACTGACCCCAAGGTTTAGGATTTTGCCTTCTTTCTTCAGGTCATCAAAGAGGCCAAAGATCTCGAGACGCTCATAGGTTTCTTGAGGGATACAATGCAATTGGATGAGGTCTAAGGTCTCCAAACCCATATTCTTTAAGCTGTCCTCAACATGTTTACGCAATACCTTGGGGGTGTAGCCTGCATCGGTATGTGGCGAAATACGTCGCCCGCATTTGGTGGCCACATAAATGCGTTCGCTATGCGATCGTACAAAGCGCCCCACGGCCTTTTCACTTTCCCCATCGCTATACACATCGGCCGTATCAATGAAATTCACCCCATGGTCGACGGCGGTATGCAAGATGGCATCGGCATTCGCATGACTGAAAGGAGTGCCCCATTTGCCGCCCACTTGCCAGGTGCCTGCGCCGATTTCGGCAATCTTAAATCCGGTTTTTCCGAGGGTACGTTTTTTCATGGTATTACAATTTAGGAATTTTATATAAAGGGATATTGCAAGATAAACGTAAAATCCGCCGCGGAAGCTGATAAAAATCATGGAATGTTTACTTGTTGAGTGTTGGTTGGTGGGTGACGGAAGACAGAAGTCAGATGTGAGTATTGAGAAGTGAGTATTGAGA
>NZ_JBATHS010000419.1:0-1514 GCF_049667165.1 Maribacter sp. | reverse complement strand
ATTTATATCCGTAGGCTCTTTTTGTCCGCTACTGCTTCTGCTATGCTGTAACATGCCTTTAACAATGCCATCGGCTCGTTTTCCGTGAAAGATTATCTTATCCTCATTATCCGCAACATCCTTGGCAAGGGTCTTGACTTCTTCAAAATTTCCTTTTTCAATTTCTTCATCCATCTCTAGTAACAGTTCCTTATTGACTTCAGAGAAATTATTGACAAAGTTCAACGGATTCTGTATCTCATGGGCAATGCCTGCCGTAAGTTCTCCAAGGCTTGCCATTTTTTCGGATTGAACGAGTTGTGATTGGGTATTCTTTAATTCAGAATATGCCTTTTCTATTTCTTTTGCTTGCGCCAATTCTTTATCCCGTGATCGTTCACGTTCTTTGCGTTTAATTCTTTGGCGCATGAAACGATCTACGATCAAAAATCCTACGATCAAGACGGTAGCGTATAGTACATAGGCCCATATGGTGCGCCACCAAGGTGGGGAAATGGTGAAGGACAAGGTTTTACCTTCCTCGTTCCATATACCATAGGCATTGGCTGCCCTTACCGCAAATTCATAGTTTCCCGGATCAAGGTTGGTATAGGAGGCAAAGTTTCTGTTGTCATAGATCCAATCTTCGTCATAGCCAATTAACTTGTGTGCATATTGGTTCTTATTAGGATTGGCAAAATGCAATGCTGCAAATTCAAAACTCAAGTTGTTTTGCTCATGGGATAGGTTCATACTTTCGGTATTCAGCAAACTTTTGGTTAAAGGATTATCCTCTCCCATTTCCATAACTGACTTATTAGCAATCAGCACATTCGAAATAATCAACTCGGGCGGCACATTATTAGCGGTAACGCTGCTAAACGTGGTAAGGCCATGATCCCCACCAAAATAAAAACGGCCATCGGTTGCACGGGTCGCTGCAAGGGCCAAAAAAATATCCCCGCCCAAACCATCGGAAGCATTGTAATTGATAAAGGTTACTTTACCCAAATTTTCATTGGTCACCATTTGGGAGAGTCCGTTTTGGGTGGCGATCCACATTTCCCCATTATCACCCTCGATAATCCCTTCGGTAAGGTTTGTGGGCAATCCATCTACTTCCGAGTAGCGCGTAAATTTTTCGGATTCGGGATCTAGTTTGTTGATTCCTTCGGTTGTTGCCAACCAAATCATACCGCGGCTGTCTTCAAAAATGTCGAAAACGATGTTACTACTTAACGAATTTTTGTTTTCTGGTTCATAATTGAAATACTTTACCATTTTGGTGACAGGGTCTATTCTATTGAGTCCTTGACCATTGGCACTGACCCAAATAGAGGTGTCGGTAATCTCGATATCCGCTATATTGTTTCCACTGATGACCATTTCTTGTTGGTTATCTGAAAACTGGTTTTCAAATGACACTGATTGATTTCCATCACTGGGTTTGATCAAGACGATACCGTAGAGCGATGTTTGCTCCGGAGGGTCTGAATTCCATTTGTCATAGGCGTGGCTATCGTCCGATCTATAAC
>NZ_JBATHS010000418.1:0-5595 GCF_049667165.1 Maribacter sp. | reverse complement strand
CATCCCGCTAAGTAGAACCTACCTTTCGGACAAAAAAAAGAAGGGTTCGTCAGCTACGCACCATTCCCAAAAAGAATAACATATATATTTCCTAGGCAATTCAAGTGCAACCAACAAAATCAACTGTCTATGAAATCCATTCACATCAAAATTAGCCTCACTGCCATACTAGCATTATTTTTAATGGTCTCATGCGAAACCCGCTATGACGACAAGGCCATCGCAGATGAGGCACAAACCGCCAACTGGTTGGCCTATGGTAGAACCCACAACGAGAGGAGATTCAGTCCGGCTACCCAGATCAATACCGATAACGCAGCCAATTTAAAAGTGGATTGGTTTATGGACCTTCCTTATGATGTAGGTCTCGTGAGCACCCCACTTGTCGTAGACGGGGTACTTTTTTTTACGGGCACCATGAATATAGTGCGGGCCGTAAATGCGGGGACCGGGGAATTGCTATGGGAATATGATCCCGAAGTGGGCAAAGCGGTGGAAGGGAAAAAGAAAATAGGATGGAAACACAATCGTGGACTGTCCTTTTATGAAGGCAAGATCTTTGCCGCTACCTGGGATGGTAGGTTGGTGGCCTTGGATGCCAAAACAGGGGCCGAAATATGGAACGTACGAACTTTTGACATGGAACGATCCCTATATATCACGGGAGCTCCTAAAGCCTTCAAAGGCAAGGTGCTTATAGGAAACGGGGGGACGGAAAATGGTCCTACACGAGGTTGGGTAACCGCCTATGATGCCGACACCGGCGAAGAAGCCTGGAAATTTTATATCGTTCCCGGAAACCCGGCAGATGGTTTTGAAAACGAGGCTATGAAAATGGCCGCTGAAACTTGGACGGGCGAATGGTGGAAACACGGTGGTGGCGGAAACGCCTGGCACGGGTTTACCTATGATGCCGATTTGGATGTGCTGTACATAGGTACCGGAAACGGATCTCCTTGGAACCGAAAGATAAGAAGTCCGGATGGTGGCGATAATCTGTTTTTATGTTCGATTGTAGCGCTGAAACCGGATACGGGGGAATACCTTTGGCACTACCAGACCACCCCAGGGGAAAGTTGGGATTATAACAGCAATATGGATATTGTCCTGGCCGATTTGAATATCGACGGGAAGGAGGTAAAAGCATTGCTGCATGCCCCAAAAAACGGATTCTTTTATGTGATAGACCGTGTGACGGGAAAGTTGATATCGGCAGAACCCTTTGTAGAAACCTCGTGGGCCTCCCATATCGATATGAAAACGGGTAGGCCCGTTGAAATTGAAGGGGCAAGGTACGAGACCGAACCCGCCTATATTGCACCAAATGCTTGGGGGGCCCATAGCTGGCATGCCATGTCCTACAATCCGAACACGGGCCTTGTATATATTCCGGCCTTGCATCAAGGGGCGAACTATTCAGATGCAGGTATCGATTTAGAGACCTGGCAAGCTGTAGAATTCAAAGGAGGTATAGGGGTTAATACAACTGGCGATGATAGACCAAGGGAGTACCCAGCATCATTGATTGCCTGGGATCCCGTAAAGCAAAAGGAAGTGTGGAAAATACGCCAAGAACATATGCATAATGCCGGTACCTTGACCACAGCGGGCAATCTTTTGTTTCAAGGGAGACCCGATGGTAAATTTTTGGCCTACAATGCCGAAACCGGGGAAACCCTTTGGACCTTTGATGTCGGATTGGGAATAGCCGCCCCACCGATTACCTATACACTCAATGGAAAGCAATACATTGCTTTATTGGTCGGATGGGGCGGCGGATATGCCGGTCTAGGTGGGGAAAAGGCAGCGAATTTAGGTTGGGCGTATCGGGCACAAACCAGAAGGCTGATCAGTTTTTCGTTGGATGGCACTGCCGACATGCCTAAATTACAACCCCCTGTCATACCCGTACCCATTGATGTTCCCGAATTTATGATTGATGAAACCTTAGCGAATATCGGAGCATCAAAATATGGCGAATGTACGGCTTGTCATGGATATGTAAGCGGGGGAATGGCACCCGACCTTAGGGCCTCACTTATTCCTTTGGACAAAGCAGCCTTCGAATCGGTCGTGAGGGATGGATCCAAAGTTGAGATGGGTATGCCTGCCCACCCTGATATTACCAATCAGGAATTGGAAGGATTACAGCACTTTATCAGGCAAGTGGCCAGGTATTACATACAAAAAGACAGCCTGGAACAAAATAAGGTCTCGGTCGGGCATTGAATCCGGTACAAACTAAAAATAGTGGGAGGCATTCATTGTTATTGATGTTTATTGTTTACTTCATGCATTGTATCTTTGGGGTAAACGAATATCATGAACAAACCCCTGGCTTATTTTAAGGAACATATTGGTAAGGATGCCTCCGAATCCCCTTCCCCATTGATGCAATGGTTGAACCCTATCTTGATCAGTGCAGAGGCTGGTGAACTGGAGTTTTCCTATGTGGTGCGTAACGAAATGACCAATCCTTTGGGCATCATTCATGGGGGTACAACGGCGGCAATCATCGATGATGCCATGGGGGCCGCTGTTTTTTCCTTGGGACTCTCCCATGTGTACACCACGGTGAGCCTTTCCGTAGATTATTTCAGTCGTGCCCAAGTAGGGGAAACCATTATCGCCCAGACCAAAATCATCAAACAGGGAAAACAGATCATCAATGCCGAATGTGAGGTCTGGAACGAAGACAAATCCCGATTGATCGCCAAAGGCCATTCGAACCTCATACAGACCAAGATTGGGGTCTAGATATTATTTCTTATCCCCTTTCAAAGACTGTCCATTTTGATTCAAGGTGACATTGATAACTTCGCCAGCATCATTACGTTCAAATACAAGTTGTGCGGATACCACTTTATAGAAGAACGTATCTTCCGCCTCGGGAAATATAGGAAAATTCTGTTGCCCTGTAGCCTGTGCGAATAACTGATTGTCTTTGTTGGTAATGGTAATGGCAAAACCTGGCACCAATTCGTAACTGCCTACATAATCATCGTAGTTTGAAGTATCCACGCTGATTTCCTCTTTTTCCGTGCCTGGCTTTCTGTCTGTCCCAATCCCTTTGGATTCATTGATACGTGCCTTAAAATGGGCAACTTTCTTACCATCCTCGATCTTGAACGCATAGGTTGAGAGTCCGTCTTCAAAATGGAACTTAGTAGCGGAATCTGCATAAATCATCAGTTTTTCGCTGCCTTCACGTTGACTATATAATTGTCCGTCTTCCAAAGAGATGGTTCTTAAAACTTGATCATCAAACTCATAATTTCCCACCCATGCATTCAATTCGGCGTTGCTAAGCGAAACACTCACATCGACCTCAGGATATGGCTTTTCCATGGCAATAGCCGCTATTTTAACCGTTGCATCTTGTGGTGAGACCCCATCGCGATTGGTCAAGGTAATCACATACACATTTTCTGAAGGCACGTAAACGCCATGGGTAACATATCCAAAAATTCCACCCCCATGTTCAATACTTAGTACACCACTAATTTCATTCATCTGCCATCCATAACCATAATTTGTAAGATCCCCATTGTTCAATGTGGTATTTGTGAATGCCAGGGCCTTTGAATTTGCAGAAATCAACGAATTATTGTGAATAGCCTTGTGCCAAAGCAACATATCATCTACGGTTGACATAAGCGAGCCCGCGGCATAAGGAAGCGTCATACTTAGATACTTCGCATTTTGGAAACCATTTTCAGCCGGAGAATAGCCTGTGGCCCTGTTTTTTATTATCGTACTCTTACTTCCGTAGTAAGAATTTTTCATTTCTAAGGGACCAAAAATATGTTCCTGAATAAAATCGGCATAGGATTTTCCGGAAATTTCCTCGATGATATACCCTAGAATTATATATCCTGAATTGTTATAAAGCCACTTTTCACCCGGGTCAAAATCCATCGGTTGGTCCTTGAATACGTTTATGATCTCTATAGGTGTTTTATCGGTTGCTGCCGTACCCATAAAACTTGGCATACTGGTATAACTTTTAATACCAGAGGTATGGTTAAGAAGATGATGTATCGTAATCTTTTTGTTGTGCGTAGGAAAATCTGGAAGATATTTGGTGATCTCATCATTCAACTTCAATTTCCCTTGCTCTATCAATAGTAAAATTGAAACGGCAGTGAACTGTTTGGTAATCGAACCTATTTCAAACACATTGTTGGGCTTCATGGGAACATCAAGTTCCAAATTTGCCATTCCAAAAGCCTTCCGATATAATACCGTTCCTTCTTTATAGACCAATGCGGCAACGCCAGGGGTACCTTCTGTATAGGTTTCCTGTAAGAGGGCATCGAATTGTTGTTCTTGGGTTTGGGCAAAAACCTGAAAACTGGTATAGGTTAATGCTACGAATAAGAATAAGATTGTTGTTTTTTTCATGATATGAAGTGTTTCTCTGTATTGGTATTTGCTTCAATAAGACGAACAAACGGATAGTAATGTTACACAATATGCCATATTACCTATGAATTAAAATAATTCACCATTGCTTTTAAAGGCATAAAAATACTTTTACCGGGATGAAATCGTTTAATCAAAAAGATAATCATATTCCTATACACTTCATGGTATTTAAGCAGCAATAATCAACATGCATGATACGACCCATAGACCATAGTAAAGAAAAAGAACGTTTGGCGGCCTTGGCGTCCTATTCCATCTTGGATACCCTGCCTGAAGAAGATTATAATACCCTAACCGCACTTGCCGCCGAAATTTGTGGCTCCCCTATATCCCTGATCAGCTTATTGGATAATGAAAGGCAATGGTTTAAATCCAGTTTCGGACTTGATGTCTCGGAGACACCCAAGGAATATGCCTTCTGTGCCCATGCCATAAATGAGGAAGATGATATTTTTATTGTCCAGGATTCGAGAACGGATGAACGCTTTCATGATAACCCTTTTGTTGTTGGTGAACCACAGGTCATTTTTTACGCAGGGGTCCCATTGCTTACCCCGGAAGGACTACCACTAGGAACTTTGTGTGTAATTGATCACAAACCCAAATTATTGAGCCAAAGTCAGATTACCTCCCTTAAAGCCCTTTCAAAGCAAGTGATGAACCTTCTGCAATTGCGAAAGAGCAATATGCAACTTAAGAAAACATTACTTGATCTAGAGGAAAAAAATGATGAGCTGGAGCGTTTCGCTTACATAGCGGCCCATGACCTCAAATCCCCTTTAAACAATATTTCAACAACCACCGAGGTATTTTCGGAAAGCTATGACACGATATTGGATGATGACGGTAGAATGTTGATAGGCTTTATAAGAAAAGCGGCCAGTCAACTCAAGGGGCTTGTCGATGGACTTTTGGCTTATAGTAAAAGTGATTCTATACTGAAGGAAAAAGGATCTCATATTGATTTAATAGCACTAAGGACAGATCTTCTAGGTCTGTTCGCTTTCGACAATTCGGTCTCCATCGATATTAGTTCAGAATTGGAACATATAACCACGAACAGGACCGCTATTGACCAAATATTGATCAATCTTGTTGGCAATGCCATCAAATACAACGATAAAGAGATTACAGAAATTAAAATTGACGTAGTTGAGCATAATGAGG
>NZ_JBATHS010000417.1:0-5537 GCF_049667165.1 Maribacter sp. | reverse complement strand
CCCTAAGACCAACTTTATGAAAAAACGGACTATTTTAGTTGAGATCACCGGTATCATTGAGCCATTCGTCAGCATATTTCACGAGGGCAATATTGCTTTTTATTCCCAATTTTTTATGGATATTCTTCCGGTGCGTGTCTATTGTGAATCTGCTCAATCTCATTTCTTTAGCCATTTGTAAGCTGGTTTTCCCTCTGATTATTAATCTTAGAATCTGCCGCTCTCGTCGCGTCAAAGCTTTTCTTAAGTGGTCAGTATCCTTTCTAATCCACTCTTCATAGATGCCTGACAATTGCTTACTAAAGTATTTCTGACCTTTTGCCACGGTGTGAATGGCTTCCACCAGTTCTTTTTTTTCGGCTTTCTTTATAACATAACCCATGGCCCCAGCTTCGAGCATATCGTGCACATCCGATTCCTGATCAAACATGGTCAGTGCTATAACAGGGATTTGCGGAAAGTTTTTTTTCAAGGTTCGTGCAACCACGATACCGTCCATTATCGGCATTCTCACATCTGAAAGTACAACATCGGGCTTGGAGCCATGTTCTATCATTTTTAAAAGCTCATATCCATTGTTTACAGCTCCTAGAATTTCGATGCCTATCTCCTGCCTCAAAATGGCCGTAAGTCCATCCAGAAAAAGTTGATGATCGTCTGCAAGAAGTATTTTTACACTCATAGCGGGACATTAATTATAACTGTGGTACCATTTTCAGGTGAAGAATCTATGTTAAACACTCCACCCAGTTTTCGTATCCTACTTTCAATATTGGAAAACCCTAGACCGGAATTCACTTTATCCATTTCGAAGCCCTTGCCATCATCTTCAAATATCATATTTAAGGTGTCATTGTCTTCGGAAAACTGAATAGTAACCTCATTGGCTTCGGCATGCTTAATAGTATTGGACAATAATTCCTGAATAATCCTAAACAGTTGCAAAGCAACAGCATTTCTTACCTTCTTGTCAAGATCTATATTGACTACTTCTATACGAAGTTCTTTTGTTTTGGTAATTCTGTTGGCTACCAACTTCACCGCGGGAATAAGCCCTTTCTCTAGCATTAAACCGGAGTTTTCTTCATGGGCAATACTTCGGGTCTCCTCATAAGATTCATCGAGTAAATACATGATTTTTTTACGTAAGTCTTTGTCGTTGAAGGATTCCTCATTTTGCAAATAGAGGCGTATGGTCGACAGTTTGCCCCCAAGGCTGTCATGAAGGTCTGCTGAAATGCGAAGACTTTCTTTCTCTTGACCTTCGATCATGGCGTCCAACCCTATCAACTCCTGATCCTTCAACAGTTTATCTACTTTCTGACTTTCTATTTGCTGACATTGCTCGGCAATAAAACGCTTCCTACGAGCATTCTTTAGCCACATATAAGTGAGTACAATGGTAAGTGTTAATAGAACTAACGATCCTATGAGTAGGTTTCTGGTCTGTCTTTGCTTAAGTTCGGTTTCCAAATTGATCTTTTGAAGATTCAAAATTTCCCTTTCCTTTTTTTCGGTTTCGTATTTGGATGAAATCTCCGCTATGTCCTTTTGCTTTTCACTTTGCAAAATACTGTCATTCATATCAAATTTTTGGCGGGCAAAATGCAACGCTTGCCTATGGTTCCCCATGGCTTCATACGTATCAGAGAGATTATTAAGAACCGGTATCTTTGAGAATCCTTCAGAATGCTCCAATGCCCGACCAAGGTAAGGCAGCGCCTTTGGATAGGCCTTTTTCTGTAAATAGAGATATCCCAAATTATTATACAAAATTCCAAAGCCGTCCAAATACTTATATTTCTCCCTTATAGCAAGTGATTTTATTAAATAAAATTCGGCTCTATCATAATCTGATTCGAGGTAAATATTTCCTAGATTATTGTATATTCTCGCTAGTGAGAATTGATCTTGGAGTTGTACGGCTAGCTTTTCTGCTTGGAAATAATATTCTTCAGCCATCACGGTATCTCCCGTTTTTAAGTAGAGACTGGCCACATTGGGCAAAGTAACGACCTGAAAATGAGGAACGTTCTTTAGTTTCTGCAAATTCAAGGCTTTTTCCCCGTACTCAATAGCCTTTTGGTGATTACCAAGTTCTCCAAAGGCGCTGGAAATATTGCTATAGCACTTAGCCATGTTAATGCTGTCTTTCTGTTCTTCAAAGAAAGATGCGCTCTCGATCAGGGTGCGAACAGCTTCCTTGTATTCACCCTTTCGCAACTGGACCGCACCGAGGCTAACTTTTACTGCTGCTACTTTATCATGGAGGGCAATCACTTTCAACTCCTTAATAGCCCGTTTAAAGTGGTATTCCGACGAGTCTAATTGATTACTATAAAAATAGTTCCTACCCAACTGATTGTGTCCGTCACTAAGGATAGAATCGTTTTTTGATCGCAGTGCACTTCTGGCGAACAATTTTGCCTTTTCCAGATCACTCCGCTCATAGATTTTAGAAAGTTGAAGATTAACGCGTGCACGCCCTTCTTCTGAAACGGTGGTATCCAAAACCCTCAATAAGCTATCAGCCTGATGACTTTGACCAAGAACGTTGAAACTAAAAAACAAACATATTAACAGCTGTGTCCTCCATAGTTCTATGGAAATACAAGCTCTTAGAAATTCGAATTTCCTTGAATGACCGGTGATATGTCGTTCGTATGAAATCACAGGGATGAGAACTTAGTAGCCATTACCCATTCCTTTTTCTTTGACCAAAATAAAAACTCCATTGCAAAACGGAGCCTCCAGCAAATTAAAGCTGTGAGGTAAGAAATCCCTTGAACTTGGAAAATGGAAACAAAAGGCTTCATACTCGACAGTTCGTTATTTGGTAAATAAAAAACACAAAGTCAGGTTCTTGGGGCAGGGTGTTCACCCAGGCAATACAGCCTTGAAGTTCACTATTTGGAGCCATACAAATTATAAAAAATAGTTGACTTCGTAAGGTTTCCATTCTCAATTTATTTCCAGTTTCCTTTAGAGCTTTCCTAATCTGGACTGGACCTCCGTAACTACATCTTTGTATTTTCGGAGTACCCTGTCCCATTCCCGGAAAAGCTCGTCTGATTTGACACTTGTCAAGGGCCTGCGCGATTCTTCACTGACCATTTTAATCTTAAATGCCAACGGCTTGTCTGACGATTGCTTTACGATGATACGTGTTCTAATAGTGTTTTGTGAAAAGGTTTGTAATTTCCATGCAGTGCGCAAATAGCCCGTTTCTTTGTCTGTGACTTCTACAACATCCAAATAAGACAGCACAATTTGGTTGATCAGTCTCCAAGCTCTGTCTTTGTCAAGAGAAGTGGACACTTCAATATCAACATTAGCTATATCAGTGCGTATTGACGCATCATAGGCATCATCCCTTTCCATTTTGATAAAATACCTTTTGGGCGGACTAGAGAACCCCTTTTTATTACAGAATTCAATTTCATATCGTAGGTATCCTGTCTTTTCCACGCTAATATGGGTACAACTATTTTTAGAAACAATTATCGTGTAGCTGCCTTTTCCAAGTAATTTTCCATTTACATAGATGTTGGCATCCTGTTCCGAAGCGCTTACCGAAACTTTTTTCTTCCCATAATAGGTATTTGGGTCCGAAGATGCGGTTAATGGCCCATTGGAAAAGAAAAACAAAATACAAATCACACATTTTAAAATATTTGCAGTCCTCATTATGTTATGTTTTTAGATGTTTAGTTGATTGCATTAATATCAATAACAGGAAAATCCAAGGCAATTGACATTTTCGTTATAGTAACACTGATCATTAATTAGAGCCACTTTGGACGCCCCACCGTCACATCTTTCGCGAACTTTGGCTTCTGCCGCGTCGACGGCAGAGGTATCTTTGCAATTTGAAGCACCTAGTGCATTACATAATTCTACCTGGGCTTTAACACAGTCCTCACAGGTATATTCTATGGGGTCATCCTCACAGTCCCAAACAAACGCGGTAGTGAGCAAAAAAAGAGCCGTTAATCCTAGAAATCGTTTTAAAGTTTTCATAATCAATTGGTGTTAGGGTTAAAATTCAAATTTATTTTCTCAATCCAAGCTTCATAATACAACTGCTCTTGCAGGTCTCTGTCTCATTGCATAGGTGGGTTATCCCTTAAACTCAATAAGATCTTTGGGCTCTAGCTTTTTAAACAAATACCTTTATGGCTTTCTCTTCTTTCTTCAAAACAAATACCTCTTGCGAAAAAACCAGTTGTGAATGTACCAGTAGAAGAATCAGGGTATCCATAAACTTCTTTGCCCAATTTGAAAACAACACCTTTTGTGCTAGTGAAAATTGGAAAAATATAGATCGATCCTTCTCCATAGTGTAAACTTAGTAACCGTCTTTGGGCTAGTATATACCTAATGTTAGGTATTTGCAAAATGGTATTAGGATTGTAGCTTCACTACATCTAAAATTTCTACGATTATGAAAACCATTAAAACAATGTTGGTTGGAGTAGCTATTCTGTTCTTTTTTGCCTGTGATGAATTAACTGATTCCTTGGATACGCCAAAGGAAGTAGATATTACCACCACCTATACAGGAGTCTTGAACATTGGTGTTCCGGAGGTTTTTGAAAACCCCGATGAATCGTCAATGGTTACGGAATATGGCGGCTTGGATTTAATCGGTAATCCTGATGTAGCGGATGTTATCGGCACCCCTGAACAAATAAAAAATGTGGAAGTCGTCAGGGTGAAATATGAGTACAAAAATTTTAGCGGTAATGTAGATACCGATTTGGAAAATGGGTCCTTTCAGTTTACCGAGAATATTTATGGTTCTTATCCAATTCCGGACGTTAACATTGCAGAGTCCGATCTTTTGGGGACTGTGTATTCCTTGTCAGGTGACTTTAGTCCGATGAATGAAAGCATCAACCGGAGTAAAATACTGGTTTATTTAATGCAGGCAACTGCCACCCATAATCCAGCTACGTTTCAGGTTGTGGTCTCCTTCACCTTAAGGTTAAAGGTTGAAGTTGATCCCTTCTAGCTTTAAACGAGATTGATTTATTTGGTATCAACCAAGGGAAATCCTCATTAACTATAAAAAGATGTTTTAGGCTATATCATCAATTTTTTGGATTGGACGACTGCTGGACTGGACAGATTGATTGACATTTTTAATACTCTATTTTTACTGATTTAAACAATAGGATAGTATCCCCACTGCCATCTAGGTGTAAGATAACCCGATTTCATCAAGTATCTTTGCTTCTGGAATTACTTTGCTTCTGAACAGAAAAGAAGTTAAAACAATGGAACCGGGCATGAAAAATTAGTGAATTTGAAAAACCTTAAGTTCTAAAATTTAAAAAATAGAAAATAACCCTTGAAAGTTTTGCACCCCTACTCTAACCAACTTTGATAATAGGTACCATTATCGATATCCAAAGCCGTTTGGGTGAGTTGTAAAGGCTTAAAGGTATCGATCATAACAGCCAGCTCCTCTGTTTTGGTTTTACCGATACTTGCTTCATAGGTGCCCGGATGTGGTCCATGGGGTATCCCCGCAG
>NZ_JBATHS010000416.1:0-6565 GCF_049667165.1 Maribacter sp. | reverse complement strand
ATCCAAAGTTATAATGCCGTGGTTTCCCTGCTCATCTCCTTTCATCAGGAGCATCCGCTTTAGGTTTGGTGTCATACCTGGAACGTCGGGGGTTTAACGTCGGAGGGCGGCGCATTAAACTGCGCATAAAAACCAGTTTTTACTTAATACTTATTTTACTTAAAAACTATCACTTACAACTGACTACATACTTCTTCCTTCGTACCTCGTACTTCAAACCTCGTACATCGCACAGTAATCCGGTTACCCGAACGCCTTTTCCATTTCCAAAAACGTTAAAAAAAAGTAAATACGCATCAATATCCTATTGCTTCTTTTATCTTTAGTTTACTAACATAACGAAACCAAGCGTATGAGACTGAAACTACTGGTACTCGCCTTTTTATGGTGTGGTGCCTCTGTCATGGCCCAGGATTATTTTCCGGAGAGTAAAGGGGTGAAATCAGAAAACAACAACTACACGGCCTTTACGAATGCCAAGATCTTCGTTACCCCTACCCAAGTAATCGAGAAAGGCACCCTGTTGATCCAAAATGGGAAGGTGGCAAACGTAGGAGCGTCGGTAATAGTGCCGAACAATACGGTAATCATTGATCTAAAGGGGAAATTCATTTATCCTTCCTTTATCGACATTTATTCCGATTTTGGGGTCAGCAAACCGAAACGAGCCGAAGGATCGGGGCGTTCCCCCCAATACGAACCCACTAGGGAAGGGTTTTACTGGAACGATCATATCATGCCCGAGCATACTGCCGTGGCCAAGTTCACTTACGATTCGAAAAAGGCGAAGGAATTGCGCGATGCCGGTTTCGGGGTGGTCAATTCCCATATTCCTGATGGCATCGTTCGGGGTACCGGGGTGCTTATCGCCCTAAACGGACAGGAGAATGACGCCCATAGGATTTTGGATGATCGATCGGGACAGTATTTTTCCTTTACGAAGAGTGTGGCTTCACGACAGAACTATCCCTCGTCCTTGATGGGGGCCATGGCCCTATTGCGCCAAATGTACACCGATGCCGATTGGTATGCCAAAGGGAATGTGGCCACCAAGGACCGCTCGCTTGAGGCCTTGAACGCCAATGCCAGCTTGGTTCAGATTTTCGAGGCGGGTGATAAGGGTAATATCGTGAGGGCGGATGGTATTGGTGATGCCGTGGGAATACAGTACGTGATGGTAGGCGGTGGGGATGCCTATGAAGCCATTGCGGACATCAAAGCGACCCAGGCGCCGCTGATCGTTCCTTTGGATTTTCCCATGGCCTATGATGTTAGCGACCCCTACCAAGCCCACTATGTATCCTTGCAGGATATGCGTCATTGGAACCAAGCCCCGGCCAATCCCAAGATCTTGGCAGAGAACGGGGTAACGTTCTCCTTTACCTTGCACGGATTAAAATCCCCCTCAAATCTAAAGGACAACCTACAAAAGGCCCTTACCTATGGCCTCCCGGAGACCAAAGCCCTTGAGGCACTTACCACGGTACCGGCGAAGCTTTTGGGCAAGTCGGATAAGATCGGTTCTTTACAGCAGGGCCGGTATGCCAACTTTTTAATTACTTCAGGGCCGATATTCGACAAGGGTACGACATGCTATGAGAACTGGGTACAGGGCACTAAAAATAGCATCAACGATATGTCCCTTACCGAGATTCGCGGAGATTATGATTTAACGACCGGGGGTGAAACTTTTGCCCTTTCCATTTCAGGGGAACCAGGGAAACCAAAAGTAAAGGTGAACCAAGACAGTACCGCCTATACCTCGAAGATCACCTATACCGATAATTGGGTGACCCTATCCTTCGGGAAAGAAGATGAATGGTACCGGGTAACCGGTTTGGTCAAGGAGAACAACAAGCTGATCAGCGGTAAGGCCATCTTGCCCAATGGAAGGGATTCCTCGTTCACCGCAATGTTGACCAAGGCATTTGACACCAAGGAAAAAGAAACTTCCACCGTGGAAAAACCAGTGCTTGTCCCGGTCACCTATCCGAACTTGGGTTATGGGTATGCCGAGCTTCCCCGTTCGGAAAACCTATTGTTCAAAAATGCCACGGTCTGGACGAGTGAGGACGTTGGCATTCTTGAAAATACCGATGTGTTGGTAAAGGACGGAAAGATTGCGAAAATCGGAAAGGACCTGAGTGCCGGGCGGGCCAATGTCATCGATGCCACTGGTAAACATTTAACCGCCGGTATTATCGACGAGCATAGCCATTTGGCGGCCTTGGCGATTAACGAATCGGGACAGAATTCGTCTGCCGAGGTAAAGATGGAAGATGTGGTCGACCCTGAGGATATCGATATCTATCGCAACTTGGCCGGTGGGGTCACTTCGTTGCAATTGCTTCACGGTTCGGCAAACCCCATTGGGGGTCGTTCGGCCCTTTTAAAATTGAAATGGGGCGAAAGTGCCCGTAATATGATCTATGACCATTCGCCCAAGTTTATCAAATTCGCCTTGGGGGAAAATGTAAAGCAAAGCAATTGGCAGAGTTTCGAACGTTTTCCACAGACACGTATGGGTGTTGAACAGGTCTTTATGAACTACTTTCAACGAGCCAAGGAATATGAGGTCAAAAAGAAAAGCGGACAGCCCTACCGCCACGATGAGGAAATGGAGACCTTGGTCGAAATATTACATGGGGAGCGGTTCATCAGTTGCCATTCTTACGTACAGACCGAGATCAACATGCTGATGAAAGTGGCCGACGCCTTCGGTTTTAAAGTGAACACATTTACCCATATTCTCGAAGGGTACAAAGTGGCCGACAAAATGGCGGAACATGGTGTGGGCGGTTCTACCTTTAGTGATTGGTGGGCCTATAAGTACGAAGTAAAGGATGCCATACCCTACAATGCGGCCATAATGCACAGTCAGGGCATTACCGTGGCCATAAACAGTGACGACGCCGAAATGTCGCGACGCTTGAACCAAGAGGCGGCCAAAACCATGAAGTATGGCGGGGTTCCCGAACTGGAGGCCTGGAAGATGGTCACCATCAACCCGGCGATCTTGTTGCATATCGATGAACGGGTGGGCAGCATCAAGGAAGGTAAGGATGCCGATCTGGTACTTTGGAGCGATCATCCCTTATCAGTCTATGCAAAAGCAGAGAAGACCCTCATCGAAGGGGCCACCTATTTTGATCTTGAAAAGGACAAACAACAGCGGGAGGCCATTGCCCAAGAGCGCAACACCTTGATTCGGATGATGCTCAAGGAAAAAGAGGACGGCGGCAAAACCCAGGCCCCGGAGAACAACAAAAAGGAAAAGTTTCACTGCGATTCGCTCTAAGCACCCCCTATGAAAAAAATACTGGAAAATAAGTCCTGTGCTACCCTTAATCCCGTCAAGAGGATCTTTTGGGGCACCAAAAAACAAAAAACAATGAAAATAGCGTTATACCTTTTGATCGTAATCGTGGCCCCCTTTTTCACGGGTTCGGCCCAACAAACCCCTGCGCCTGCGCAGCAAGAAGCCATAAGCATTGACGGTGTCATCGCACATTTGGGCAACGGCGAGGTCATCGAAAATGCCCTGATCATGTTCGAAGGGGGCAAACTTACCTTTGTAGGGAGTGCCATGACCAAGATCGCCCGTAGGGGAACCGTGATCAAGGGCAAGGGCAGACATGTCTACCCTGGATTCATAGCCCCCAACAAATCCTTGGGGCTGGTTGAGATCAATGCCGTTCGTGCCAGCAACGATCAGGACGAGATCGGGGAAATGATTCCCCATGTGCGCAGTTTGATCGCCTACAATGCCGAATCACAGGTGGTGGAGAGCCTAAGGCCCAATGGGGTGCTTTTGGGTCAGATCACGCCCCAAGGAGGCCGTATTTCGGGTACCTCATCGATCGTGCAGTTCGATGCCTGGAACTGGGAAGATGCCGCCATCAAAGTCGATGATGGCATACATATGACCTGGCCCAAAAGTTTTCGCAAGGGTCGGTTTTGGGAGGGAGAGTCCCGGGGGTTTCGGCCCAATACCGAGTATGCCGAACAGGTCGATGAACTACGCGATTTTTTTAAGCAGGCGGCGGCGTATGGAAACACCCAAAATGCGGTAGTGCATCAAGCCTTTGCCGCCATGCAGGGTCTTTATGATGGCACCAAAAAACTCTATATCAACGCCGATGGCGAAAAAGAGATCATCGATGCCGTGTCCCTGGCCAAGGAAATTGGGGTGGCCCAGGTGGTACTGGTCGGCGGCTACCATGCCTATAAGGTTACCGATTTTTTAAAGAAGCATGACATTCCGGTTTTGGTACAGTTTACCCACAACCTGCCCGCCTTTGATGATGATGATTATGACCTGCCCTATAAACTGCCCAAGCTATTGACCGATGCCGGACTCTTGGTCGCCTTGCAAAATGGGGAAGCCTCGAATTTTCAGACCCGAAACCTGCCGTTTTATGCCGGGCAGGTCGTTGCCCAGGGAATGGACAGGGAGAAAGCCCTTCAAATGATTACCGGCAACAGTGCCCGTATCTTGGGGATCGATGGGGCCTATGGCACCTTGGAAGTCGGAAAAAGCGCTACCCTTTTTATCGCTGATGGCGATGCCCTTGACATGAGGGGCAACCAACTGACCCATGCCTTTATCGATGGGCGCACTATTTCGTTGGAGACCCACCAGACCGAATTATGGAAACGCTACATGGCCAAATATGAGGCGGACTAGTTGGGGTTAGGAACCTGAATGTTCGTTATACGCTGCCCATATAATCTTGCCATTGCACGATCAGGATTTTACTTTTAGTATCCTTTTCCAATTGTAGGAAGCCATAGTCATAGCAAAAAAGATATAGGTCCCCTTTTTTCGTTTTCCAATAATGGGTAAAGAATTTGGGATTGAAACCCGCTGACCGCAATAGGGCCGTGCGAACGGTGGTATACCCCGACTTGTTGTATCGCTTCAACAGTTTTCTGTTTATCTTCAACTGCCTATCGACTTTCAGGTAAAACGCTTCCGTTTTTTGGCGATTTTCATATTGATCTATGGATTTGCATTTGATGGAACAGAATTTTTTATCGGACCTACCCTTGATCATCGCACCACATACGGGGCATTTTTTTCCTTTATTATCCATAAACGCATATTATACGCTTAATATACTATTTATTACATGAAACATGTTTAAACTTGTATATGAATACTTTAAAATCTATAACACTTTACCATCTGATGATCAATAATCAAAAGATGATAGGTATAAAATTTTCTCCAGATAAGCTAATACAGGGGTTGATCAAAAGTCTCCCCGATCCTAAATGGAGTAAGCAACATAATATGGCCTATATCCCCAATATAAAGGGTAACCTCGGAATTATTTTTAATACTTTCAAGGGAACCGTTTGGATAAACTACAATCGATTTTTGACAAACAGGCCGATCAACACCAGTAATGAAACTGTTGATGTCGAGTGGTTCAGGAAAAGGAAGCCTATACCCGAATACAGGTTATGCCCAGAAGAGTATTTATTAAAACTAGAGCTAAAACGGTATGCAAACAGTACTGTTCGGACCTATGTTTCCTTTTTTGAAATGTTCATCAACCATTATAAGGACAAAGAACTGCATGCAATTAACGAAAGTGATATAAGGGTTTTTCTTCAAAAGCTCATCCACAGGAATGTTTCCAACTCCTATCTTAATCAATCCATAAACGCCATTAAGTTCTACTATGAAGTTGTTTTGGGTATGCCCAATCGATTTTATGAGATAGAACGGCCAAGAAAAGAATCTAAATTGCCCACCGTAATATCCAAAGAAGAAGTTCTTTCGATCCTTGAACATACCCACAATTTAAAACATAGGTGCATTATAAAGTTATTGTACGGTTCGGGTCTTCGTCGTAGTGAGCTAATAAACCTAAAACTGGTTGATGTAGACAGTAAACGGATGTTGATCCGAGTGGAAGATTCGAAAGGGAATAAGGATAGATATACCATAATATCGAAGACCACATTGGGAGATCTGAGAATTTATTATAAAGAATGGAATCCTCGAGAATATTTGTTCGAAGGGCAAAAAGGTGGAAAGTATAGCGCTGTCAGTGTTCTCAAAATAGTAAAGGAAGCCGCAGCTAGAGCTAGAACAAAACAAACCGTGACCCCTCATGTATTACGCCATAGTTTCGCCACCCATCTATTGGAATCGGGGGTGGACCTACGGCAGATACAGGTACTATTGGGGCACGGTTCAAGCAAAACGACGGAAATATATACCCACGTGGCAACAAATACTTTTAAAAACATAAAAAATCCACTAGATTAGTGGTATTGACAAAATAGAAATATAGTTACAAGTAACTATATACAATTGTTGGCTACAATTTGAGAAACAGACTGCACAGAACAAAAGAAATAGTAATTTATGCTATCCTGACAATAATTTGTTTCGGAACAATGGTGTATTTATTAATTGGAACTGATTCAAAATTTCTGTTTATAATTCCATTTATTGTTTACGTGATTTTAATAACTATAATTGCTCGGAATAAAAAAATACTGGAATATGTTAAGGATGACTTTAATGAACTTGGTTATGAATTGATTT
>NZ_JBATHS010000415.1:0-8457 GCF_049667165.1 Maribacter sp. | reverse complement strand
GATAACTCCATTGATGAGGCTATGGGTGGGCATTGTGACACCATCAGCGTTGTCATAAACGAGGACAATTCAATCACGACAAAAGATAATGGCCGGGGTATACCTGTCGATTTACATAAAAAAGAAGGGGTATCCGCGCTTGAAGTGGTCATGACCAAGATTGGTGCTGGGGGTAAGTTTGACAAGGATTCCTATAAAGTTTCCGGTGGTTTGCACGGGGTAGGGGTTTCGGTTGTAAACGCACTTTCCGATCGCCTAAAGGCCACGGTATACAGGGACGGGAAAATCTGGGAGCAGGAATATGAGCGTGGAAAATCCATTTATCCGGTAAAAAGCATTGGGGAAACCACCGAAAGGGGAACCATGATTACTTTTCATCCCGATACACAAATATTCACACAAACCATAGAGTATAGTTATGAAACCCTGTCCAACAGAATGCGGGAGCTTTCCTATTTGAACAAGGGCGTGACGATTACTATCACTGACAAACGACAGAAAGACGAAAAAGGGGAGTATGTGTCAGAGGTCTTTTACTCCGATGAGGGATTAAAGGAATTCGTTCGATTTTTGGATGGCAATAGGGAATCCTTGATCCAGAATGTTATCTCCATGGAAAGTGAAAAGAATGATATTCCTGTTGAGGTCGCCATGGTATACAATACCTCCTATACGGAGAATCTTCATTCCTATGTAAACAATATCAACACCCACGAAGGGGGTACCCATTTATCTGGATTTAGAAGGGGACTGACAAGTACCTTGAAAAAATATGCGGATGCCTCGGGAATGTTGGATAAATTAAAGTTCGAAATCCAAGGGGATGATTTCCGGGAAGGGTTGACGGCAATTGTTTCTGTAAAGGTGGCCGAACCACAGTTCGAAGGACAGACAAAGACCAAATTGGGCAATAGGGAGGTTTCGGCAGCGGTCAGTCAAGCTGTTTCCGAAATGTTGACCAATTATTTGGAAGAACACCCCGAGGATGCCAAAATTATCGTTCAAAAAGTTGTTCTGGCCGCTACAGCCCGTCATGCTGCAACCAAGGCACGGGAAATGGTGCAGCGTAAAACAGTGATGAGTATAGGTGGGTTACCAGGGAAATTATCCGATTGTTCTGATCAGGATCCCGTGAATTGTGAGGTGTTCCTGGTTGAGGGTGATTCGGCAGGTGGTACCGCAAAGCAAGGTCGGGATAGAAATTTTCAAGCGATTCTACCGCTTCGTGGTAAAATCCTTAACGTAGAAAAGGCCATGCCACATCGCGTGTTTGAAAATGAGGAAATCAAGAACATCTATACGGCACTGGGCGTAACCATAGGAACCGAGGATGACAGTAAGGCGTTGAACCTTGAGAAATTACGTTACCATAAGGTCGTGATCATGTGTGATGCCGATGTAGATGGTAGCCATATTGAAACCTTGATATTGACGTTTTTCTTCCGGTACATGCGTGAACTGATCGAAGGGGGGCATGTATATATTGCTACCCCACCATTATACCTTGTTAAAAAGGGAAGTAAAAAGAGCTATGCTTGGTCTGATAAAGAACGGGACGAAATTGCAGAGAGCTTTAACGGTAGCGTTGGTATTCAACGTTATAAAGGTCTGGGTGAAATGAATGCGGAGCAATTATGGGATACCACAATGAACCCCGAATTTAGGACCTTGAGACAAATAACCATTGATAATGCCACCGAATCCGATCGGGTCTTCTCGATGTTGATGGGTGATGAGGTACCTCCTCGAAGGGAGTTTATCGAGAAAAATGCCGTTTATGCGAACATTGATGCATAGAAAATAGCACTTACACAACAAAAATCCTGATGTTCGCGTCAGGATTTTTAGTTTTAGGGAAAATTCAGACAAATGAAATGAGCCTTAAGAATTCTCGATACTAATCGATTAGATCAATGGCGAATTACATCTGACCTAAAACTAAAGAAAAATAAACAGATGAAACGATTATTATCCCTAGTGGCATTGGCCTGTGGCTTTCAGGCAATGGCCCAATCCAACATCAACGAAGTATTGGCGGCAGGCCTTGATGATGCCGAAAGATTCACGACCGATTATCTAGCACCGGCATCGGAAGGTTTTATGTACAGCCTATCCAGTGGATGGTACAATACGGCAGATGCCAAACCTTTGGGCGGGTTCGAGATTTCGATTATCGGGAACATGGCCAATTTTAAGAACAAAGAGAATAAAAAGGCCTTTGAATTGAATACGGCCGATTATGATAACTTGCAATTCGTAGATGGGAGTAGCTCTAAATTGGTTTCAAGCGCGTTGGGCGATATTGAAGGCATCCGGGTTTTTATTGAGGATGAAAATGGCCTCCTAAGGGAAGAATTTGATCTACCGTCAGGTTTGGCCTCAGAAAATGTGAACTTTGTACCTTCTGGTTTTATCCAGGCCAGCGTGGGTCTTATTAAAGGTACGGAACTGAAAGCACGATTCTTGCCCAAGATAAATACAGATGACTATACTATCGGTATGTATGGTATCGGTATACAACATGAGGTTACCAAACATTTGCCGGCCGATAAGATATTGCCCATAGCCATTTCTGCGGTCATAGGATATACCCATCTCGACGGGTCCTACGATTTTACGGATTCGAACATCGTAGCCGGACAGGATCAAAAACTGGAGGTTGACGTAAATACCTGGGTCTTTCAGGCTGTCGTCTCCACCAAGCTCCCTATATTGAATTTCTATGGGGGCTTAGGGTATTTGACCGGATCATCGACTACCGACGTCTTAGGTACCTATACCGTACAGTCCGGACCTTTTCAGGAATCGTATGTAGATCCTTTTTCCATTAAGAAAGATGCCAGTGGCGTCACGGCAAATATCGGTGCCAAATTGAAATTGGGCTTCTTTAGGCTGCATGCCGATTATGCCTTGGCCGAATTCAATACCTTATCCGTAGGGGTTAATTTTGGTTTTCGATAGGCCATAAAGCGATAAGTCACTATAAAATTAAAGCGCCCTGACTTAATCGTCAGGGCGCTTTAATTTGTATTTATGAGGGTTTTGTTATTCCCGTATAGCAAGAATATTTCCTTTGCCATCAATGAGTGTTGCACTTTCAGGGGTATCGACCATAGTAACCTTGTCATCTGGTTTATCCTCCAAACCAGGATAGCAGATCGTATATACGCCGTCTTGTTCTTTCCATGTGAAATCGGTTTTGGCGACAACGACCCCATTTTCCTTAATGTGGTATCTTCCAAGATAGGCATCATTGAAAATCCATTCAAACCGAGTGGATACCTTACCTGAATCACTGGTGGTCAAAGTCGACATGCTTGACCATATTCCGATTACGGGATTGTTGTTTTCAGGTATTCTTGAACAGTTGCTTGCCAGAATGATACCGACAATTGCAATAAATGAAAATAGCTTTTTCATCAGTAGGTAATTATTGATTCGGGATTTATGATATAAAAACGAAGATCCCACATTCAGTATTGCTAAAATTCGATGAATGACACTATTTTGGCGGTAACTTCGTTGAAAGGTCATTTCCTTTAACATAAACATGAAATAGCGCATGCGATTGGGTAAAATGAGCCAAAAATAAACTGACTTTTGTCATCTTTTTTTGCCGTCATTTCAGTACTTTTGTACCCTTAAAATTCACAACATAAAAACAAAATCATATGAAAGTTACCGTAGTAGGTGCAGGTGCTGTTGGCGCAAGTTGTGCCGAGTATATTGCGATCAAGAATTTCGCCTCTGAAGTGGTGGTATTGGATATCAAGGAAGGTTATGCCGAAGGTAAGGCCATGGATTTGATGCAAACAGCTTCTTTGAACGGATTCGACACAAAAATCACTGGAACCACCAATGATTATTCCAAAACCGCAGGGAGCGATATCGCCGTTATCACTTCTGGTATTCCCAGAAAACCAGGAATGACCCGTGAAGAATTGATCGGAATCAATGCGGGAATTGTGAAAACAGTGGCCCTGAGCCTTATAGAACATTCGCCGAACGTAATTTTGATCGTGGTGAGCAACCCTATGGATACCATGACCTATTTGGCACATAAAGTCACCGGTCTACCCAAGAATAGGATCATTGGTATGGGTGGTGCCTTAGATAGCGCCCGTTTCAAATATCGCTTGGCAGAGGCCTTGAACGCCCCAATATCTGATATTGATGGTATGGTCATCGGAGGACATAGTGATACCGGTATGGTGCCATTGGCGTCACATGCTACCCGTAATAGTATCAGGGTCACCGAATTTATTGCCGAAGATCGTCTACAACAAGTAGTGGAAGACACAAAGGTCGGTGGTGCCACGTTGACCAAATTATTGGGAACCAGTGCATGGTATGCACCAGGAGCTGCCGTTTCGGCTTTGGTACAGTCCATCGCCTGCGATCAGAAAAAAATGTTCCCATGTTCTACCCTATTGAACGGGGAATATGGTCTCAAGGATATTTGTATCGGTGTTCCGGTTATTTTGGGCAAGAACGGTATAGAACAAATCGTGGATATTCCATTATCCGAATCTGAAAAAGCCAAAATGAAGGAAAGTGCCGAGGGCGTTTCCAATACCAATGGACTTTTAGAGGTATAGGACAAAACATTCCCTATAGTATCCAAAGGCATCCTGAACAATAGCAGGGTGCCTTTGTTTTTTACAATAACTTATAAATATATTGCCAATTCTTAGGGTAAATCATATATTTGCAGGCTGTTAAGAAAAGCACACTAAAAACATTCACAACCAATGCAAAATAAAGGACTTATAAAGCTTTTTGCCTTTTTATTCGGGCTAGTCAGTATCTATCAATTATCATATACGTTCATTACCAGTAAAATTGAAAAAGATGCTGAAGAATATGCAATCAATGAAATTTCCAGTGCCGAGGATGATTATCTTTCGAAAAGGGAAGGCCTGGAACTGAGTTATCTCGATTCCATTGGCGGTAATACCATTCTTGGGTATACGACGTATAATGAGGCGAAGAAGAAGGAGTTGAACAAGGGACTTGACCTTAAAGGGGGGATCAATGTCACCCTACAGATATCCGTGAAGGATATCCTTAAAGGTCTTGCCGATAATACCAGCAGTCCAATTTTCAATAAGGCCTTGGCCGATGCTGATGCGGCATCAAAGAGTAGTGATGATACCTATGTAGATCTTTTCTTTGATGCCTTCGATAATATCAAAGGGGATACCAAGCTGGCTTCACCTGATATTTTCGCCAATAAAGGCTTAAGCGATGAGGTCAATTTTCAAATGACCGATGATGAGGTTAAACCCATCATCCGTAGAAAGATCGATGAGTCGATAGTTTCTGCCTTTGAGGTCTTACGCGAACGTATCGATGGTTTTGGGGTCACACAGCCCAATATTCAACGGGAAGGGAATTCAGGACGTATTTTGGTCGAATTGCCTGGGGCTAGGGATATTGCCAGGGCACAAGAACTATTGTCAAGTACCGCCCAATTGGAATTTTGGGAAACCTATGAACAAAACAATCCGAGTTTTGGAAATTTCATCGTAGCTGCCAATGAAAGGTTGAAGTCCTTAGTGAAGCCCGATGAGGTCAAGGAACCAGTAAAGGAGGAGACTGAGTTGGATTCCCTACTGTCCGATGTTACGGATTCCTTGGATCTTACAAGCCAAGTAAATCCTTTGTACGATATATTGCTTCCTGCCAATCCTGGTACACATGCCATGTTCAGGGCATCGGTTAAGGATACGGCCAAGGTCGGGGAATACCTTAGGATGCCCGAAATTCAAAGACTGTTGCCTGCAGACATACAATTTACCAAGTTTTTATGGGAGCGGCCTTCAGCGGATAATGTGGAGATCCTTGATCTATATGCCTTAAAATCAAATAGAAGTGGGGCCCCAAGAATCAGTGGT
Organism: Maribacter sp.; assembly: GCF_049667165.1. Taxonomy (GTDB): domain Bacteria; phylum Bacteroidota; class Bacteroidia; order Flavobacteriales; family Flavobacteriaceae; genus Maribacter_A. The sequence continues at coordinate 2,560 of NZ_JBATHS010000415.1, read as the reverse complement.
GATGTCGTAAGTGATGCGCGTGATACCTATGACGAATTTGGCAAACCTGCCGTAAGTATGAGTATGAACTCTAGGGGGGCCAAAGAATGGCAGAAATTAACAAGTGATGCGAATATCAATAACACGGGGATTGCAGTGGTCCTTGATAATAAGGTATACACAGCACCTGGATGTTCCGTTGTTGGCGGTATTTCAGGGGGAGGTACTGAAATCACGGGTACGTTCACGGTAGAGGAGACCAAGGATATTTCCAATGTATTGCGGGCAGGTAAATTACCCGCCAAAGCAGAAATCATTCAATCCAATGTCGTCGGGCCTTCTTTGGGTCATGAAGCTATCAATAGTGGTTTTATGTCGTTCTTGATTGCGATGGCCATCGTATTACTTTGGATGGTCTTCTACTATGGTAAGGCCGGGGTCTTTGCTGATATTGCGTTGTTGTTGAACATTCTCTTGATATTCGGGGTGCTGACCAGTCTTAGTGCGGTCTTGACCTTACCGGGTATAGCGGGTATCGTTTTGACCCTAGGTATGTCGGTCGATGCAAACGTACTTATATTTGAAAGGATCAAGGAAGAAATTGATAAAGGTAAAGGGAAGTCACAAGCCGTTTCTGATGGTTTTGGCAATGCCCTGTCCTCGATTTTGGATGCGAATATCACCACGGGATTGACGGCTTTGATATTGTTCCTGTTCGGAACCGGTCCTATCAAAGGTTTCGCCACTACCTTATTGATTGGTATCCTAACGTCGTTGTTCACCGCCATATTCATCACGAGACTGTTGGTGGATTGGTATTTGAGTGGAAAAGAAAGAAGACTGGATTTCTCGACATCGCTAACGAAGAATCTTTTCAAAAATTTGAATATCGATTTCTTGAGCAAACGAAAAATCGCTTATGTCTTTTCATTAATATTAATAGCCATAGGGTTGTTTTCCCTGTTCTTTGGTCCCGGATTGCAACAAGGGGTCGATTTTATCGGAGGCCGTTCATACCAAGTGCGTTTTGAACATGAAGTAAGTCCTTCTGAGATCGCTTCAGAGTTGAATACGGTTTTCGGAAGTGGTACCAATGTAAAAACATATGGTGAGGCCAACCAAATAAAAATAACAACGCCTTACAAAGTCGATGTGGAAGGTGTAGAGGTTGATAATGAAATACAGGACAAGTTGTATACGTCGCTACAAAAATACCTTCCCGACGGAATCACTAAAGAGGACTTTATTGTAGGTAGCGATGACAAGGCCATTGGGATCATGCAATCCATTAAAGTAGGTCCTACCATTGCCGATGATATCAAGAAGAATGCCTTCCTGGCCATTATTGGGTCGCTTTTCGTGGTTTTCCTTTACATATTACTGCGATTTAAAAGATGGCAATTTTCTTTAGGGGCTGTGGTGGCAGTATTCCATGATGTTTTGATCGTATTGGGTATCTTTTCGATTATGGGGAAATTAATGCCCTTCAATATGGAAATTGACCAAGCCTTTATAGCCGCGATTTTAACGGTCATCGGGTATTCCCTGAATGATACTGTGGTGGTATTTGACCGTATACGTGAAATCTTGGCGGAGCGGGGTTGGCACGGTGGCGAGAATGTCAACAGTGCCGTAAACAGTACTTTGGGTCGAACATTGAACACCTCTTTGACAACCTTGGTGGTGTTACTGGCGATTTTCATTTTTGGGGGAGAGTCCCTAAGAGGATTTATGTTCGCCATGATCGTTGGTGTTGTTGTAGGTACCTACTCTTCGGTCTTCATCGCAACACCGGTAATGTACGATACCATAAAGAGGAAAATCTCTGACGGGAATTCGAAAAAATAAACTAACGCAAGAAAAAAGCCGCTAAAAAGCGGCTTTTTTTTATGGTTTTCAGAAATTCAATAGCCAATTTTTGGCTTCTTTTGTCGTATTGAAAACTTGGCATGGGTAACCGAAATTTCGGATAAAGGTGGCCATTACCTCATATTCCATGCGCAGTTCCTCATCAAATACCACTCCTGCCAACTTAAACTGCGGTTTCCATCCGATGGTATCAAACCGCTCCGTAAATTTAAACGTATTGTCAAGTTTCAGTCTTCTGTTCAACAGGGATATGGCCATGATCTTATGCAAGCCATGCACTTCACATATAAGCGGTATTTCCGACCATATTCGAATACTTTCCTCCAATTCGTTCTCGACCTCACGATTGCCAATGAATTCCGCTTCCAGATAGTCGTCATGAACTTTCAAATTTAGTGTAATGGGCATGTTTGTAAAATTATCAATCAACTAAAATAAATATTGAATATATGAAAATAAGATAACGATGAATATGATATTTATCACTCATTCAAGGCGTCTTCAGCGTACGGACAATTCTTCCCGTAGATCCATTGGGACCACTGTCTAGAATAAATTGGAATTGAGGTTTTAAATCTATCTCCTTTCTGTGGGATACATAGATGATGCTGGTCTTGCTTTCTTTTGCGATTTTATTGACCAATGACACCAATAATGCCGCGGAGGTATCATCAAGTCCCACTGTGGGTTCGTCCAAGAGTAACAAAGGGGG
>NZ_JBATHS010000414.1:0-26489 GCF_049667165.1 Maribacter sp. | reverse complement strand
AAGTTGATGGAGTCCTCAAAGAAGTTACGAACTGCCATAACAAAGCTATTTGGGGAGAGGGCCTACGTCGACAAAAAATTGAACCGCGCCTACATCGCCGAAAAGGTTTTTGAAAACACCGAATTATTGGGCCGGTTGAATGCTATTGTGCATCCAGCGGTTCGGGAAGATTTTATACAATGGGCCAAAAAACAAAAATCACCCTATGTCATCCAGGAATCGGCCATCATTTTTGAAAATGGACTTCAGGATTTCTATGACAAGATTATCTTGATCACGGCGCCAAAGGAAATACGCCTAGAACGCGTTATGAAGCGGGATAAGACACCCAAATCCAAAATTTTGGCCCGTATGGGGAGCCAATGGGATGATGTAAAAAAAAGGAGTATTTCTAACTTTGTGATTGAAAATATTGTATTGAAAGATACCCGTAAAAGCGTAAAGGAGGTCCATAGGCAATTACTGGATCTTTACGGGGTTTGAGCAATTTTAACAATTTTGTTAAGGTTAGGTTAAACGTTAAAAAGCTAGTTGTTAAATCTCTAATTTTGCACGTAGATGAATAAGAGGTTGTTTGTTCTTTTGGTCATTCTTATGAGCCTCTCATTAATAGGGATAATCTTTGTACAGGGGTATTGGATAAAAAAGTCTGTTGAAGATAGGGAAGATCAATTTTCGAACAGTGTATCGCAGGTGCTCGATAAGGTTACCGATTTGATCACTCGCAGAGAGCGCAATGATTATTTTGAAAGGTATGTAAATATCAAAGATAGCATTGGGGATTTAAAGAGTGCACATTTCAAGAACTTCTTCTTTGTAGATCATGATATTAATTCGGATGAGGTACATTATTATTCCCATGGTATTTTAGAGGAAGAATATAATATCGCATCAACGTTCTTTGACAGTAGTACGGGGGAAGACACCACGACTATAAAAAATTATACCAGCCGACGTTTGAAAGCTACCTTTAAACAGGATTTAAGTCTAGACGGTCGCCAAAGTAAATTTACACCCATCGAAAAAATAGAAAAAATCGGGGGGCTGACTTCGATGGAGATTTCTGCATTCGAGGATATGTTCGGTGAATTTGCCAAGCGGGTACCCATACATAATCGGGTTTCAAAACAGGAAATTGAATTGTTGTTGGCACGGGAATTGGAGAATCGCAATATCAACACCGATTATGAATATGGTATTGCCAGTAGGGGCTTGCCGACCTCCGTAAAATCGAGGAAATTCAGTTTTCGGAATCCTACCCCATATAAATCCTTGATATTCAAGGATTCGGAGGGCAATTCGGATTATGCGTTGTTGATAACCTTTCCGAAAAAGAAACGGTTTTTGATCAGCTCCATCTTAGGTATGGCGGGGTTATCGCTCTTGTTTACCCTGGTGATTATCATTGCCTATTCAAGTGCGATCTACCAGTTGATACGACAAAAGCAGATTTCGGAAATCAAATCGGATTTCATCAATAATATGACCCATGAATTCAAAACACCGATTGCTACCATTAATTTGGCCGTTGAGGCAATAAAGAATCCACAGGTGATCGATGATAAGGAAAAGGTGATGCGGTACCTCCAGATGATACGCGACGAGAACAAAAGAATGCATGCCCAAGTAGAAAACGTGCTTCGTATTTCCAAGTTGGAAAAAAACCAGTTGGATATCAGTAAGGATAGGGTCGATGTACACGACATAATACATGATGCGATCGCCCATGTTGAATTGATCGTAGGTGATAGGGGTGGTTATATAGAAACCCACTTAAAAGCCGGTAGAAAAGAAGTTTTGGCCAATGAGATGCATTTTATCAATGTGATAGTGAATATCCTTGACAATGCCATAAAATATTCGCCAGAGGCGCCTAAAATCGATATATATACCGAAGAGGTGAAAAACAATATAATCATCGAGATAAAAGATCAAGGCGCGGGCATGAGTAAGGCCGTACTTAAGAAAGTTTTTGAAAAGTTCTATAGGGAACATACAGGGGACATACACAATGTTAAAGGGCACGGCTTGGGTCTGGCCTACGTAAAAAGAATAATAGAAGATCACCAAGGTGAAGTTTATGCAGAAAGCGAAAAAGGAAAAGGAAGCTCTTTCTATATAAAACTGCCATTAATATAAAGAATTATGGAAACAATAAACAAGAAAATACTTTTAGTGGAAGATGATCCGAATTTCGGGATCGTATTGAAGGATTATCTGTCAATGAACAATTTTGATGTTACATTGGCCAAGAATGGCATGGAAGGTTTCGAGAAGTTTAAAAAAGACAATTATGATGTTTGTATTTTGGATGTCATGATGCCTTATAAGGATGGTTTCACCCTGGCCCGTGAGATCAGGGAAAAAAACGAGAATGTCCCTATTATTTTTCTTACGGCAAAAACCATGAAAGAAGATGTTCTTAAGGGCTATAAGGCCGGTGCTGACGATTATTTGAACAAACCTTTCGATTCTGAAGTATTGTTGATGAAACTTAAGGCAATAATTCAAAGGAAAGCTTCTAACACCTTGGCAGACAGTAAGAAATATGAATTTCAAATCGGTGGTTTTCATTTGAATTCCAAATTGAGGTTCTTGAAATACAAAGAGGAGGAGGCTATTAAACTTTCTCCCAAGGAAAATGAACTGTTACGCCTTTTGGCCTTGTATGAGAATGATTTAATGCCGAGGGAATTGGCCCTGACAAAAATTTGGAGGGACGATAATTATTTCACGTCAAGAAGCATGGATGTTTATATTGCCAAATTACGTAAATACTTAAAACGTGATGATACTGTGGAAATATTGAACATTCACGGTGAGGGATTCAGATTGGTCGTTAAAACCGAATCAGAATAGCAAATATTATTTTAAAGTATCAAGCCCTGACGGTAACGTCGGGGCTTTTTAGTTGATTTTATCCAAGATTTCAGCAATAATTTCCTCAGGGGTATTGTTTATGGATACTTCAACAGCGTCTTCTGGTGGCTCCAGCGTTTCAAATTGCGATTTTAAGAGTTGACTGGGCATATAATGTCCTTTGCGCTCCTTTAATCGGGCATATATGTCATCAAAGGAGCCAGAGAGGTAAACGAAGACCATTTTCTTGCCTAGGCCCTTACGCAGTTGATCTCTATAACGTTCCTTTAAAGCTGAACAGGCGATTACGGCACCTGTAGTGCTATGTTCAAGGGCAAGTTCGTTCAAGGCCTGTAACCATCCTTCCCTGTCTTTATCATTGAGTGCCTTGCCACTGGCCATTTTAGTCACATTCGCTTCAGGATGGTAATCATCACCATCAAAGAAAGGTAGCCCCAGTTCATTGGCCAGAAACTTGCCTATGGTGGACTTGCCACAACCCGAAACCCCCATGATGATATAAATATGCGTGTTATTCATTGGTATATGTTGTTATTTCCTTATCTATTTCCTTAATTATATTTAGAGGGTCATCATCAAAATCAAACCAACTAATATTCCCATTCTTAGTGTACCAGGTCATTTGTCTTTTTGCGAATCTTCTGGTATTCTTTTTTATTTCCGAAATGGCGAACTCCAGGGTGCAATCACCATCAAAATAATTAAAAAGTTCCTTATAACCAACGGTTTGTAGGGCATTTAAAGCTTTATGGGGATAAACCTTTCGGGCCTCTTCCAAAAGGCCATTGGCCATCATCATATCGACCCGTTGATTGATTCGGTCATACATGGTTTCGCGTTTAGTCTTTAAACCGATGGTAACGGTATGAAATGGCCTACTTGTAGCTTTCTTGCCCAAGAACGATGAAAACGGTTTCCCAGTGGCCAAACAGACCTCCAATGCCCGTATCACTCGATGGGGGTTGTTCAAATCGACTTTTTCATAATAATCCCGATCTAAAAGTTTCAACTGGTCTTGGAGTGCTTCAATTCCAGTAGTGTCAAAGGTTTTATTCAATGCCTCCCGAAAACGGGGAGGGACCTCCGGAAAATCATCCAATCCTTTGGTCACCGCATCGACATACAGACCGCTACCACCCACAAGGATTACCTGATCATGCTCCTGAAATAGATTTGTGAGGCATACCAAAGCTTCTTTTTCAAAATCGCCTACCGAATACGTATCGAAAATACTTTTATTTTTAATAAAGTGATGGGGAGCAGCATGCAATTCCTCTTTACTGGGTGCCGCGGTTCCGATGTGCAGTTCTTTGTAAAATTGACGCGAATCGGCAGAAATGATTTCCGTATCATAATGATTGGCCAAGGTAATGGCTAGCCTGGTCTTACCTATGGCCGTTGGCCCAACAACAGAAATAAGGGTTTTGGATGTCACTATTCCTCATTTAATTTATGACCACATTTTCTGCAGTAATCGGCATCTGACCGATGAATTTCAGCACCACAATTGGGACAAGCACGACCTTTGTCAGTATGTTTCTCATTTTTCCATGTGGTAGCATATTCCGCGGAGACGATCCCTGTCGGTACGGCAATGATGCCGTAACCAATGATCATGATAAAGGTGGCGATAAATTGTCCCAAAGGTGTTTGTGGAGAAATATCCCCGTACCCAACAGTGGTCAAGGTTACAATGGTCCAATAGATACTATGGGGAATACTATTGAAACCATGGGTAGGACCTTCAACCAAATACATGATGGTGCCCAATAAGACGGAAACGATAAGTACAAAAAATACGAAGACAAAGATTTTGGTCTTGCTGGCCATTAAGGCTCGGGCCAAATTATTCGATTCACCAACAAAGCGCACCAGTTTAAGTATCCGAAATACCCTTAACAAGCGAAGCGCCCTAAATGCAGTAAAATATTGTGACTGCACAAAGAAGAAGGTAAGATATTTCGGAATGGTGGAGAGTAAGTCGATGATGCCGAAAAAACTGAAAACATATTTTAAGGGCCTTTTTATGCAGACCAATCGTAGGATATACTCAATCGAAAAAAGAATGGTAACGATCCATTCCGATATATTGAAGAAATCATGGAATCTATTGTCAAATCTTGGGACACTTTCAAGCATTACGATAATAATACTGTACAGTATGACGATCAGTAAGATTATATCGAACAATTTTCCCGCAGGAGTATGCGTCCCATAAATGACTTCATGGAGTACTTCCCGCCAATCCCTATTCTTTTTTCCGGTGCTCAAAACTTAGCTATTAAGGGCGATTATTTTTTTTACTCTTTTTTTTCTTAGATAAGAATCGATGATGTGATTCGTTGAGGCATCACTGATCATTGGGGTTATAATTGATTCCAAGATAGGAATATTATTGATCTGATGGTTAAGGTCAAAATATCCACATCCCTGCAAACTGCCTTTCTTTATCAATATGGCGCTATTTTCCCCTATTTGACGTCCTTTGTCAACGATCAAAAGCGACTTATCGGCAATACTGTATTTTTCGATGGCCTTCAGCACCCTTTGGTTGTATTCCGCTGCGGACTCTTGTCCGTTACAGGCACCCGAACAATGATGCTGTTGATCCACCCCATTGGAGACATTCAAGGGTTCAAGACCATTTAGTTTCGCACAAAGATGGAATTCTTCGGTGATCTTCTTTAAAAAGTTCGTCGCCGAAAGTTGGCTATTGAAAGTTGTAATATAGGTCGCTTCTTTCTTCTGCAGCCCTATTTTAAATATATAATAGCCGTCAGCATTCGTATGTAGGTATAGCCCTTGAAAACGTTTTTTCCGGGTATTGGGATTATATTTCGGTTTGTTCTTTAGAAGTTCCTCATGCTCCTTTAGCAGGGCTACCAGCTCACTTCCGGTTTTTTCGAAGGTAATTGATTTCGTTTCTTTTTGAAGCTGTCTGGCCCTGTCGCCATTCGTGGTAAAATGCTGGTTTACCCGTTTTTTGATATTGGTGCTCTTACCAAGGAAGAGAATTTCCCCTTTTTTATCATGCATATAATACACCCCTGTTTCAGAAGGCATTTGTTCTACAAGATCCAATTGTCTTTGTGAAAGCTCCCCATGGGTCTCTTCCCGAACCACTTCTTTGATAATCGTTTTATGGGTATCCTTGGCCAATAATAACTTAAAGAGCTTAAGCGTGGCAAGTGCATCACCGTTGGCCCTATGGCGGTCACTCATGGGTATTCCTAAAGATCTTACCAACTTGCCCAAGCTGTACGATTCGGCATCGGGCATGAGATTCTTTGCCAGATCGACGGTACATATGGTCTTGCGTTCAAAGTTATAGCCCAATCGCCTGAATTCGGTCCGTAAGATCCGGTAGTCGAATTGGGCATTATGGGCCACCAAAACAGCATCTTCGGTAATTTCAACAATTCGTTTTGCCACTTCATGGAATTTGGGCGCATTCCGCAGCATTTTATTGTTGATACCCGTTAAATTGGCAACAAAAGGTTGAATCTCTTTCTCTGGATTTATTAGGCTGATGAACTCATCGACGACCTCATGCCCATCGAATTTATGGATGGCTATTTCGGTGATACCTTCTTCGTTGTATTTTCCTCCCGTGGTTTCTATGTCCAATATGGTGTACATCAATTGCCTTCTATCAGTTTTTAGTAATGATCCGTTTACACGTATTTCCTTTTTTTTCTTTTTTTCTTCCGTAGCCCTGTTTTACAACGCTGAAAAGCCATTAACGAGATGTAAATCGCTTAGTTTCGCTACCTCCTAAAAAGGATAAATGGGTTCAATGGGAATAGTTCCTGGCCCCAAAGATACTACTTCCTATGCGTACCATGGTACTTCTTTCTTCCATAGCGATCTTATAGTCTCCGCTCATCCCCATTGATACTACTGATATATCGGGCAATGACCTCTGTAAATCATCGAAACTCGATTTTAAAAATTTAAATTCTTTTCTGATTTGGTTTTCATCAGAGGTATAGGTGGCCATTCCCATTAGGCCGATTACTTTAATATTGTGGAGCGCTTTGAACGCTTCGGAGTTGATCAGGGCAGTGAGTTCCGTTTTGTCCAATCCGAACTTCGTGTCTTCTTCGGCAATATGCATTTGCAAGAGACAGGGTATGGTCCTATTGACGTTTTTGGCCTGTTTGTTTATCTCCTGCAACAACTTTAAACTATCAACCCCATGGATCAGGGAAACGAATTCTGCCATATACTTTACTTTGTTGCGCTGTACATGGCCAATCATATGCCATTCGATATCTTTTGGCAACGCTTCCCATTTCTGGGCCATTTCCTGTATTTTGTTCTCCCCGAAGACACGCTGTCCACTGTTATAGGCTTCCATAATATCATCCTGTGACTTAGTCTTTGAAACCGCCACCAAGGTAACATGATCTGGCAAGGACTCTTTTATGGTATGTAGATTTGTTTTTATTGACATGTTTTGCTTCGTAAGGTTATTTTTTTAAGGTGAATATCCGTTAGCTCCTGCGTTATACATTCAGCGTATATAATACCTGCCCACTGTTTGATTTTGCCGCTTTGCATTAGGCGTTTGCCTTGCAATCAAAACTCATAAATGGCCATACCACTTCGCAGTTTGGGTTCAATATAGGTGCTTTTCGGGGGCATTACCAGTCCGGCATCGGCAATGGCCTTTATTTCATCGACCTTCAAGGGAACAAGACTAAACCCGACCTTAAACCTTCCTTGATCGATTTCATCCTTCATGCGAATAATATTATGTTTGCCAAAACCGTAGGCAATTCGTTTATCGGTGCGTAGATCCTTGATTCCCAAAATAGGTTCCAATATGGTTTTGTAAAGTATCTGTGTATCGAGTCTACTTAGGACATCCGAAAATTTGTACACTTTCTTTCTCAAGAAGAGGGAATAAAAATCCCCATCGAGATACATGCTAAAATGATGTTTCTTTGTCGGTTTATACAGCATACTCCCTTTTTTTTCTATCCGAAACAAGGCATCCAAACGTATTAAGAACTCCTCTTTTGAATATCCGTTCAAATCCTTGACCATGCGATTGAATTCATAGATCTTTATCTCTGATTCTGGAATCATGTAGCACATGAAGTAATTATAAGGCTCCTCACCTGTATGATTGGAATTGCCTATTTTATAAATGTTGGCCAATAAACTGGAAGACGCACTACGATGGTGGCCGTCGGCGATGTAAAGGGATTCCATTTTGGAAAATTCGCGGATCAATCCATTTACGGCACTATCATCCGAAATGACCCAAAGGGTATGTGTGATCTTATCGGGGGTGGTGAAATAGTATTCCGGTGCTTTTTTCTTTTCATGGTCGATGATGGCCTCTAAAGAACCCGTATTCGAATAGGTGATTAAAACGGGTTCGGCATTGAAACCCACGGTCTTTAGATATTTGGCGAACAATTGTTCGCGTTGGCTTATCGTATCTTCATGTTTTTTGATAACGTCGTCACGGTAATCCTGGACACTTGCGGCACAAAAAAAACCACAACATTTGAAATTATGCTTTTCAATCTGGTACATGTAAAAACTATCCTTGCTATCTTTCAAGAAAATATTCCCCTCTAAAAACTCGAGATACCTATTGTGTACCATTTTAAAGCGGGCTTCTCCCGCGACTTCCTTTGAAAACTTATAGCCAGGGTTTATGATATGTAAAAACGAAAATGGATTATAGCGCAGTACGGCTTCCACTTCGTTTTCAGAATAATCCTGGTATGACCTTGAGGTCACAAAGGCCACTTTGTCCATGGTGGGTCGTATCGCCTTAAAGGGTTTAATTACAGCCATGTGTGCTAGTTGAATTGGGCAGCGACCTTTTCCGCCTTTTTGGAGACAGTATAATCATAAAAGCCTTCGCCTGATTTCACACCCAGTTTTTTGGCCATTACCATATTGACCAGTAGGGGGCATGGGGCATATTTTGGATTTTTGAAACCGTCGTACATCACATTGAGAATGGAAAGGCAAACATCCAAACCGATAAAATCAGCCAATTGCAAGGGACCCATGGGATGGGCCATGCCCAATTTCATTACGGTATCGATTTCCTCGACTCCGGCAACCCCATGGTATACTGTTTCAATCGCTTCATTGATCATGGGCATCAAGATCCTATTGGCCACAAATCCGGGATAGTCATTGACCTCGGTAGGTGTCTTACCCAACTTCTTCGCAAGTTCCATTACGGTCTTGGTAGTCTCATCGGAGGTATTGTACCCACGTATGATCTCAACAAGGTTCATGATGGGAACCGGATTCATAAAATGCATGCCGATCACATTTTCAGGCTTTGCCGTAACCGAAGCGATCTGGGTAATCGAAATGGAGGACGTATTGGTCGCCAAAATGGTATTGGCGTCAGTAATTGCATCCAATTCCTTGAATAGGCCCAGTTTTATATCGCGTTGTTCCGTAGCCGCCTCGACAACAAGTTGGGCCGTTGACACTCCTTTTGATAGGTCGGTATAGGTAGCTATGTTTTTTAATGTTCGCGACTTATCCGCTTCCGTGATCTTTCCTTTGGCCAACATCCGGTCCAAGTTTTTGGTGATGGTCGCCATTCCCTTTTGTAGGGATTCCTGGGAGATATCGATCAGTTGTACCTTGTACCCACTTTGGGCAAAAACATGGGCAATTCCGTTCCCCATGGTACCCGCACCGATAACTGCTATGTTTTTCATACTTCTTTTTCTAGAATGATCCAATAATTTGCAAAGCCACCTTCAGGGCTTGGGTTCCTTGTTCTAAGGTTACCACCGGTATGGTATCGTTGTTGATGGCATCCGCGAATGTTTCCAATTCGTCCAGAATGGCATTATTTGGTTCTATATCTGGGTTTTCAAAATAGATCTGCTTTTTAATGCCTTCGGCATTTTGTAAAATCATATCAAATTCCCCTGGGGTTTCTGGCGCATCCTTCATTTTTACCACTTCTACCTTTTTCTCCAGAAAATCGACAGAAATGTAGGCATCCCGTTGAAAAAACCTTGATTTACGCATGTTTTTAAGCGATATTCTACTGGCCGTTAGGTTCGCCACACATCCGTTTTCGAATTCGATTCGGGCATTGGCGATATCGGGTGAATTGCTGATGACAGATACACCACTGGCATTGATCTGCTTTACCTTGGAATGTACTACACTAAGAATCGCATCGATATCATGGATCATTAAATCCAAGACCACGGGCACATCAGTGCCCCGTGGATTGAACTCGGCCAATCGATGGGACTCGATGAACATGGGATTATGGATCTTATCCTTGACTGAACCAAATGCAGGATTGAATCGCTCAACATGGCCCACTTGGCCCTTTACCCCTGTATTTGCTTCTAGTTTCAATAGTTCCTCGGCTTCCTCCAAGGTATTCGTTATAGGTTTTTCGATAAAGACATGTTTTCCCTTTTCCATGGCCTTCTTGGCGCAATCATAATGTGAAAGTGTTGGGGTAACGATATCAACCACATCCACAGCATCAATAAGGTCATTGATATTTTCAAAATGGGTATACCCGAATTCGGCGGCTACTTTTTGCCCATTGATATCATCTGGATCATAAAAACCGATCAAATCATATTTTGGGGATTCGTTGAGTAAACGAAGATGTATTTTTCCTAAATGTCCCGCTCCTAAGACTCCGACTTTTAGCATAGGTCGTATTTTATTCAAAAATAAACATAGTTTGGTAGTTAATATAGTTTGGACTTCAAAAGTTTTGGCAAGGGAGCGATAAGAACATACATTGTTAGGTGAAACTTTGTTAACTTCGCTTTTTAAACCAAACTATCAAAATTACTCTTGAGAGATACCCTTAAACATCGCGGAATGCGGAATAAACTGGCAGAGGTATTGAAAGCCAAAGGCATCGTGGATCCCAAAGTCCTGGATGCCATACGCACCATACCCAGACATTTATTCATGGAAAGTGGTTTTGAGGGACATGCCTATCAGGACAAAGCATTTCCCATAGCGGCCGACCAGACCATCTCGCAGCCGTACACCGTTGCATTCCAATCGGAATTACTTCAGGTAAAACCAGGGCATCTTGTTTTGGAAATTGGGACGGGAAGTGGGTACCAGACCGCTATTTTACTACATCTAAAGGCAAAGGTATATACCATAGAAAGGCAATTGGAACTGTTCAAGAAAACCAATCTGTTCTTTAAGAAAATGGGCTATCGTCCCAAAAAGGTCATTTTCGGGGATGGTTATAAAGGGCTTCCGCAGACAGCTCCTTTTGATAGTATCATCGTCACCGCCGGAGCTCCTGAAGTACCTAGGGCACTCTTGTCGCAATTAAAGGTAGGGGGTCGACTGGTAATACCTGTGGGTCTTGACGAACAGATAATGACCCTTTTTATACGAAAAAGCGAAAAGGAATTCGAAAAAAAAGAATTAGGGATTTTTCGGTTTGTGCCGTTGCTTGAAAATAAGAACTAAGCTGTTTCGACTCAAAGCACGACTTTTTATCGATTGTAACTTTTCTTGATCCGATCCATGTCCCTCTTATTCTCACGGTCTTTAATGGTATCCCGTTTGTCGTACAACTTTTTCCCTTTGGCCAAGGCTATGTTCATTTTCGCCAACCCCTTCTCGTTCAAGAATAAATTCAAAGGGATGATGGTCAGGCCACTGGTTGCGACCTCTTTTTGAAGTTTTTTCAATTCGCGTTTGTTCAACAGCAATTTCCGCTCTGCCTTGGGTCTATGGTTAAAATGGGAGGCGTGGGAATATTCATCGATCTGCATATTGATGATGAAGAGTTCGCCCCGTTCATTGAATTCACAAAAGCTTTCTGTGATGGAGGCCTTACTTTGACGAACGGATTTTATTTCGGTTCCGGATAAAACGATACCGGCCATAAATTTCTCCAGGATCTCGTATTCAAATCGAGCCTTTTTATTCTTAATATTGATATTGTTCTGCATGGCCTTACAAAAGTAATAACAATAATGCTATATGCAATTTCCTTAAAATGGAATTCTTACGGGGAATCTGTAATGTTCAATATCCATTTTCGAACCGAGTACTATGAAAAAAACACTTTTTATTCTTTTTATCGCTATAACGACCTTACTGCTTTCCTGTAATGAACAAGATAAAAAGGAACTTACGGCCCAACAGATCGTTGACAAGAGTATTGTGATTTGCGGTGGTGAACGTTACCCCAAGAGCACTATTTCCTTTCAATTCAGGGACCGAAAATATGTAAAGGAGCACGTTGGTGGTCAAAAAATTTTAAAGCGGATTTTTAAGAACGATTCCTTGGGTAATGTTGATGTCAAGACTCCAAATGGCTTTGAACGCTACGTTGATGGAACCCTAGTGAAAATACCGGATTCTGTGGCTCATGCGTATGCCAATTCCATAAATTCTGTGCATTATTTCGCCTATTTGCCTTATGGCCTGAATGATCCTGCCGTACGTAAGGAGTACCTGGGAAAGATAATGATTCACGATCAAGCGTATTACAAAATAAAGGTAACCTTTGACCAGGAAAACGGTGGGGATGATTTTGACGATGTGTATCTCTATTGGTTCAATACCAAAACATTGAAACCCGACTTTTTAGCGTATGAATTCCATGTTAATGGAGGAGGATTGCGATTTAGGGAGGCGTATAATGAGCGCTATGTCAACGGCATTCGGTTTGTTGATTACAAAAATTATAAGCCAAAAGCCAATTCGGGATCGGTTTATAAAATAGACAAGCTATATGTGAAAGGGGAATTGGAATTATTATCCACCATCGATTTAAGGCAGATCGAGGTTACTCGGGACAATTACAATTGAAATTCAATCGCATATCGGTAGCAATGCCATTTACGAATTCCACGATGAACATACTCCCATTTTGATTGTCATCGATTTGGCTATATTTTTCTTGGCCTATCAATTTATTTACAAAATCGGGGGTTGTATTGCTGTGGCCTACGACCAACACTTTTTTATTGAGGTTATCGGCTTTAAATTGTTCTATGTCAATGAGTTCTGGATTATAAATCTGTACGGTCAGGTTTTTTTTGACGGCCATGGGGGCGGCGGTCATTTGGGTTCTTTCATAATCCGTGCTATAGATGGCATCAATTGGCACTTCGTCCAAGATTTCAGCCCAATGCATCGCTCTTCCCAAACCCTTTTGTGATAACTCAGGATCTATATTTTCGGGGTCAGACCTGTCTTTTTCAGCATGTCTGATAAAATAGAATGTTGAAAGGCTGTCTACCGCTTGTGGTTGTTCTTCCTTACAACCAAAAAAGCCCAATATGAAAACATAAATGATAAACGCTTTTAAAACCTTCATAATCAGTAATTCGTTTGTTTAAAACTTTTCTCCTAATCTAACTAAAATTAGCATAAAATAGTATGTATAACCCATGGTTTTTTGTTTTTTTGCATATGATAAAATATAAACTGTCTCTTTTGTTTTTATTGATTGCGTTTGCATTGCATGCGCAAAACGATGGTCTTCCATTGGATTTGAGACAGCATAACCTTACCGATTCCAATTCGAGCATATTCAATCCTGCCTCCGCTGTCAATTATGGGAACACCCAATCGATAGGGATATGGACACGCTGGCAATGGCAGATGATCGACGGCGATCCTACCACTTTTTTTTTGAATTATACCGGTAAATTAAATACTTCCTCATCGATCGGGGCAGGTTTTTATCAGCATAATACCGATGTGTATCTCAATACTGGCGGGGTATTGAACTATGCCTATCGATACGATTTCAATTATCGTACTAGTCTGACATTCGGATTGAATTTGTTTGGGTACCAACAGGAGTTTTCCGGGAACCCGTTTCAAGGGGATCCGCAAATAGAATTACCGTTGTTCGAAACGACCAATGATTTTATTCTCCAATTTGCCCCAGGTATACAATTTGCCTATGACGGACTGCGTATTGGCTTTGCCTCTGAAAATATGTTCGATTACAACATGAGCGAGAAAGAAGCCCATACAACAAATAAGGAGAAGATCTATTCGGGAACGGCTTCTTATGACATTCCGGTTTCAGTTAGAAAATCGGACAGCACCTCGGTATTGCGACCAATGCTTTATATTAAATCGATTCCAGGATTTGATACCCAAGTTGGGGTCAGTGCATTCTTATCGTCAAGTAAGTTCTGGGCCCAAGCGGGATACAACAGTTTTTATGGAATTGGCGTCGGTGGTGGGGGCAGGTTCAAGAAACGTTTCTCGATCGGTGCACTGGTCGAGTTCGGTACAAATGCCGATTTGAAAGGGAAGGACCCTACTTTTGAATTCGTAACGGCCTATGATTTTGGAACGTTCGATCCTAGGAAAAAAGTCGTCGGATTTGATGTAGAGGAAGAGGAGGAAGAGGAAGAATTGGAAGAAATTGCCAAGGTTGAAGGTATTGATGAAGAATTGCCCAAGACAGAAATGTTGGCCCAGAAACGGGAAGCCAAAGAACGGGAGAAAGCCCAACGCATTCAAACGAGGGATTCGCTAGCCTTATTAAAGAAAGAAGACGCAATTGCGGCTCAGATACGTAAGGAGCATGAGCTTAGAATGGACTCTATAAACAGGGTCAAGCGGCAAGAAGAAGAGGCCTTGGCACAAGTTGAAAAACAAAAACAACTCGATTCTATAAATAAAGCAAAAATAGCTGCCGATTTTGCAGAGAAGGAGAAGGAAAGCGTGGTACAAGTTGCTCAACAAGCTGAGGAAGAAAAGCCAAAAGTAGGTCAAAAATATGAAGAAGTTGTGGGAGAGGATGGTCTTATCCCGGGTTATTATCTAATTGCAAATGTTTTCGGAACAAAAAAATATCTTGATGCTTTTATGGCCAATCTTACCAAGAAAGGCCTACAACCTAAATCTTTCTTTAGAAGCAAGGATAAATACAACTACGTTTATTTAGAAAGATATGATACCATGGACGAGGCACGTAAAGCAAGAGATAGTAAACTCAATGGCCGTTACGCTGATAAGTTGTCGATTTATACCGTTGAGGCCAATGATTCACTTTCACGTGCCAAGAAAGAAGCAGTTGTTGCTGCGAATTTGCGTAAAGATCAGGAGCGTAAAACAGATTCAATAAGCCAGGCAAAAGAAAGAGAGGACGTAGCTTTAGCTAGAATTTCCAAACAAAGAAGATTGGACTCTATTACTGCTGTGGAAAAAGAAAATGCATTGACGGAAGCTAATAAGCGCAGAGAACAAGTTAGGCTTGATTCCATAAAAAATGCCAAAGATGCTGAAATAATGGCAGAAGCACTTCGCAAGGAACAACAGAGAAAGATCGATTCTATTAACAAAACCAAAGTAGCTGCAGAAACTGCGGCGAAAGAAGGGGAAAGATTGGAAGAACTTGCTCCACAATCTAAAGAAGATAAACCAAAGGCTGGCGAGAAATATGAAGAGGTTGTAGAAGAAGATGGGCTTAAACCAGGATATTATCTGATTGCCAATGTTTTTGGAACCAAACGATATTTCGATGCCTTTATGACAGATCTTACAAAGAAAGGACTGCAACCTAAGTCGTTCCTTAGGAGTAAGAACAAGTTCAATTATGTGTATTTAGATCGCTATGATACCATGGGAGAGGCCCGTAGGGCAAGGGATAGCAAGTTCAATGGAAAATACCCTGAAAAGACGTGGATCTATAGGGTCGTGGCCAAATAAACCGAAGGAACTATTTTTTGATTTCCTTTTTCACCAAAACTTCCAGGTAAGCCACGGTATTCATAAGGTATTTGCGATCTTTGGTAATGGTGCTCATGGCCACCGCCCCTTGAAGCATGGTGTAGAACTGCTTTGCGAATTGTAGGGGTGTTACGGGTAAATGAAGTTCATTGTTATTCACCCCTTTCTCCAAGACCAGTGCTATTTTACCTTCAATGGTTTTAATGGTTTCACTGGCAGCAGCAGCCAAGAGTTTGTTGTTGTCCTGGGCATCGACACCCATATTCAGTACGGGACAACCTCCGAGTTCTGAAGTGAAAACATCATAATTGCGATAAAACTTGGTTAGTGAAAATAATTTATCGAGGGAATCACCTGCAATACCCAAGCGTTCATCTATGGCTGTAAGTAGTTTATTGATGCTGTATTCGTACGCGGCCAATGCCAGGGCTTCCTTGTTTTCAAAATTGCCATAAAGGGCTCCTTTGGTCAATCCTGTGGCTTCCGTAAGGTCGCTCATACTCGTGCCCTCATAACCATGCTTAATAAAAACTGGGGCAACGGTTTCAATGATAAAAGCAGTAGTTCTCTCAGCTTTTGTGGTCATGGTATGGCTATTTTCTACGAAGATAAAAAAACTATATACTGCATGGTATATAATGTTGATAAAAAAAAGGCCCTGAAGAAATGATCAGGGCCCATTTTTATGTTAACATCCAGTTCAGTTTACCAATTCACTCTGATTTCTGAAGACCAATTGGTCGTCAAAGGCATCGATTAGTACAATACTATCCGCTTTGATGGTCCCACTTAGAAGTTCTTTTGACAAGTTGTTCAAGACATCTTTTTGGATTACCCTCTTTATGGGTCTTGCTCCATATTGTGGATCATAACCCTTGTTAGCAAGATAGGTAACCGCCTCATCGGTAGCATCAATGGTGATATGTTGTTTGCCCAACATTTTTTTCAATTGTTCTATTTGAAGCAGAACGATTTCCCTAATATCTTCCTTACTCAAGGGCGTGAACATGATGATATCATCGATCCTATTCAGGAATTCGGGGCGAATTGTTTTTCGCAATAGGCCAAGAACCTCAACGCGGGCAGCTTCAGAAGCACTATAAATGTCCTTATTGTTCTCAAACTTTTCTTGAATGATATGACTTCCTATATTGCTGGTCATGATAATAATGGTGTTCTTGAAATCGGCAATACGACCCTTGTTATCCGTAAGTCGGCCTTCATCCAAAACCTGCAAGAGAATATTGAAGGTATCGGGATGTGCTTTTTCAATCTCATCCAATAATACGACAGAATAGGGTCTTCTTCGTACGGCTTCGGTAAGCTGTCCGCCTTCATCATAGCCAACATATCCTGGAGGTGCCCCGACCAACCTGCTTACCGCATGTCGCTCTTGGTATTCACTCATGTCTATTCGGGTCATTGCATTTTCATCATCGAATAAATACGCAGCAAGGGTTTTGGCCAGTTCGGTTTTACCAACTCCGGTAGTACCCAAGAACAGGAATGAACCTATGGGTTTTTTGGCATCCTGTAATCCGGCCCGGCTTCTTCGAATGGCGTCGGATACGGCCTGTATGGCCTCATCCTGTCCCACTACGCGTTTGTGGAGGACCTTCTCAAGTTTCAACAATTTTTCACGTTCGCTCTGTAACATCTTTGCGACATGGATGCCGGTCCATTTGGCGACGACCTCGGCTATATCCTCGTTGGTCACTTCTTCCTTGATCAGCGTACCGCCCTTCTGTTGTTCGGTCATTTCCTTTTGAAGAACTTCCAACTTTTCTTGGGCTTCCTTGATCTTGCCATAACGCAATTCCGCTACTTTACCGTAATCTCCTGAACGTTCGGCCCTTTCGGCTTCCAATTTAAAGTCTTCAATTTCATTTTTGACCTTTTGAATGGAGTCGACCACTGTTTTCTCACTTTCCCATTTTGCATAGATTTCATTGCGCTTCTCCTTGATATTGGCCAGGTCTATGTTCAACACTTTTAGTTTTGCCTGGTCATCTTCCCGTTTAATGGCCTCTATTTCAATTTCAAGCTGCATGATCTTTCTGTCCAACACATCCAATTCCTCTGGTTTGGAATTTATTTCCATACGGAGTTTGGCCGCCGCTTCGTCCATAAGGTCAATCGCCTTATCGGGTAGAAAACGATTCGTGATATAGCGTTGGGAAAGTTCTACGGCAGCGATAACGGCTTCGTCTTTGATCTGTACGTTATGGTGTGCCTCATATTTTTCTTTGATCCCCCTAAGGATCGAAATGGCACTTTCTGTGTCAGGCTCGTCGACCATTACCTTTTGGAACCTGCGCTCCAAGGCTTTGTCTTTTTCAAAATACTTTTGGTATTCGTCCAAGGTAGTCGCCCCAATGGCCCGAAGTTCGCCCCGTGCGAGTGCGGGTTTCAGTATGTTGGCGGCATCCATGGCCCCTTGACCACCACCGGCACCTACGAGGGTATGTATCTCATCGATAAATAGTACGATATTTCCATGGGAAGAGGTGACCTCTTTGATCACGGACTTAAGGCGTTCCTCGAATTCACCTTTGTATTTGGCACCGGCGATCAACGCACCCATATCCAAGGAATAAATGACCTTGTCTTTTAGGTTTTCGGGAATATCACCCTGTATGATTCGATGCGCCAGACCTTCGGCGATGGCGGTTTTACCTACACCGGGTTCCCCGACCAACATGGGATTGTTTTTCGTTCTTCTGGAAAGAATCTGTAGAATTCGCCTGATTTCCTCATCCCTGCCAATAACGGGGTCTAATTGGCCGCTATCGGCCATTTTATTTAGATTTCGGGCATATTTCTCTAGTGCGTTATAGGTTTCCTCGGCACTTTGTGAGGTAACCTTGCCTCCTTTGCGGAGCTCTTCTATTGCGGTCCTTAAATCCTTTTCAGTGACTCCTTGATCTTTGAGGATCTGTGCAATCTTACTCTTTGATTTAAGGATGGCCAATACCAAATGCTCTATGGAAACATATTCGTCCTCCATCTTTTTGGCAATGATGCCAGCTTCGGTCAGGCTTTTGCCAGCCTCTCTTGAAACCATGATCTCGCCTCCAGATACTTTAGGGAAACTCTCTAGCTCCTTATCGAGGATCTGGTTCAATAAAGCGGTGTTGACATTCAATTTCTTTAAGAGAAAAGGCAGTACATTTTCATCGACCTCGGCGATCGCTTTGAATAAATGCTCGTTCTCAATCTGTTGGTGCCCTTTCTCCTGCGCAATTTGTTGGGCAAGTTGAACGGCTTCCTGTGATTTTATGGTAAAATTATTAAAGTTCATTCGTTTTGTATTTTCTAGTTAAGGTTTACTTTTGATTGCTAAAGGTCAATAACCCTACCAAGTGATATTTGCGGACAAAATGTCTGAAAATCATCGAAATAACAAGACATTTCGGCAGAGTAAGGTATTGTACCAAATGCGACTTAACAGTAAAAACAAAACATGGGATTATTTAAAAACCTATTTGGCACCAGTGGCGATCAACCAAAGAAAGAACCGAATAATGTGCCATGGCGACCTTTGGTGGCCGTGCATCAATTGGAACAAATAGCGGAGGATTCCAAACATAAAACCCAGCTTATCTTCAAGCATTCGACGAGCTGTGGTATTAGTAGAATGGTGCTGAATACTTTCAATGCCAGTTATGGTTTTTCAAAGGAACAGTTTGATCTATACTACTTGGATCTACATAGTTTTAGGGAGGTTTCCAATGAGACCGGGTATAAATTCAAGGTGATGCATCAATCCCCCCAATTATTGGTCATCCGAAATGGAATCGTGGTGGCCCATGAATCACATGGGAGCATCAATGCCATTGACCTCAACGCCTATGTATAAAAAAACCCTGACATTGTCAGGGTTCAAGTTTATATGTTTAGTTGAATCTATGATTCGTAAGAATGCCCTTTAGTCGATTTTTTAGATCTTCCCCTGCGTCATAGACCATTTGTTCATTGGTGGGGAAGGGTACGGCTGCCAAATTGAGCAATGAAACCAGATTATTGTCCAAGGCCCTTTTATCGCCATCGTAATTGGCATAAATATGCTCAAAAACAAATTCACTTGACAAGGGATAGGTGTTCAACTGTTGTTGGGTCTCCAAGTCCTGAAAACTCACCAGTCCTGCTACCTGGGCCGTTTTGAATTGTGTAAATTGATAGAAATTGCATTTGACCGTTTTGAACTTATCCACTTGTATCTTGTTTCCTAAACTGTCCTTGACCACATTTCCCTCATTATCCAGAAGATATTGTTGGCCATCTACGATCTGCTTTTCCTTGATGATCTGCTTTTCGTTCACTTGCTCGGGCGAAATGTTTATTTCCCTTAATTCAATGTGCATATCATAATCATAGTCAATATTGGAAAGATGGTTCGTATGGTACTTGGTCCATTTGTCCTCTAATCCATACGTGTTGAAATTCAACAACTCCTCTTCCAGTTTTACGGGTATGATTTTATCGGTCCTGTTCACCATATCGACCCGTACATAATCCTGCCCCTTTTTATAGGCTTCTTCCATCTTCGATTTGCTATCGGCGTACCCGGGATTAATCTCATTCAAATAAAGAAAATCATCAAAGGACTCTCTATAATCCCATTTCGTACTGGCCGTATTCAATAGGTTTACTGCATTATCGTATAAATAGGACGAAAGCTCCTCCTTGGTCGAAATGATACTGTTATCATAGTTGGCAAAGGAAAATTTGGCGGATCTATTCTCTTCATAGACTTGTAAAGGCAGCAAAGGCTTAATGGATTCCTGAAGGCGATCAAGATTTTTATACCCGTTATAAATTGCTTCCAAGTTGGCGGGATTGCCGTCTTTTCTTAGAAATGATATTTGCTCCAATTCCCTTTTCGTATACTTTTGGTAGGCTTCTTCCAACAGAAGAACGTAGGATTGATTGTTTTTTTTATCCTTATTATCCGAAAGTTTCTGAACGGCATTGTTGATGGCGTTCAGATAATTACCAGTATTCAAGGCCTTTTGGGTCTTTTTAACTCCGCCGCAGGCAATTAGGAAAAGTAATATTCCGCTTAATAGTATACCTTTTTTCATGACATTTTAATTTACCGTTGTTTAGTACATTTTCAACACTCGTGCCAAAATGGTCTTTGTTGATAACGTAAAACGATAAACTATCGTATTGTCTCGATGAAAAACTTTATTTGGGTTATTTTTTGGTTTTAGGCTGAAATTCAGGGAGTAATGTGGTGGCTACTTCCCCAAAACCGATGCGTTGCCCACTTTTTTTGCAAAATCCTCGAATAACAACGGTATCATTATCTTGAATGAAGGTGCGTTCACTACCATCCTTGAGCGTTATGGGTTTTGTACCTTGCCAAGCCAATTCGAGCATGGATCCATATGATTCCTTAGTAGGTCCGGATATCGTACCACTACCCATTAAATCACCACTAGTCACTTTACAACCATTTATGGTATGGTGCGCCAATTGTTGAGCCATGGTCCAATAGAGGTACTTATAATTCGATTTGGACACTGTCGTGGCAATCCCTTCTGAAGTAACGATATCAACTTCCAATCCGATATCAAAACTATGATTGCCATTGAGTGTTAAATAGGGCAGGGGCGTTGGATCTTGTTTCGGACCCGCACATCTATAGGGTTTCAAGGCATCAAGAGTTACGATCCAGGGAGAAATGGAAGTGGCAAAATTTTTCGCTAAGAAGGGACCTAAGGGAATATACTCCCATTTTTGAATATCACGGGCACTCCAGTCGTTCAGCAATACCATACCGAAGATATATTCTTCGGCCTTGGCAATGGGGATGGGTTCTCCCAGCTTATTGGCATCTGTGGTGATAAAGGCCATTTCCAATTCAAAATCGACTAAGCGGGAAGGGCCAAAAACAGGTTTATCCGCCCCTTTGGGCATGGTTTGCCCCATGGGTCTATGAATGGGCACACCACTGGGGATAATAGTAGAGCTTCTTCCGTGGTAGGCTACAGGAAGATGCAACCAATTGGGCAACAAGGCGTTTTCAGGGTCGCGAAACATACTGCCTACGTTGGTCGCATGTTCTTTGCTCGAATAAAAATCGGTATAATCCCCAATCTGAACCGGTAATTGCATTTCAATTTCATTCAGCGCAAAGAGTATAATGGTCTTATGGGCCTCATTATTTTTTAGCGTATCATTTTCAATATCAAAGACCTCACTGATACGATTTCGTACCAGTCTCCAGGTTTTTTGGCCGTCTGAGATAAAATCATTCAAGGTATCTTGAAGGAAAATATCATCGGTCAGGGGAATTCCGTCGAAATAACCTAATTGATGCATTGCGCCTAAATCTATTGCCGTATCACCGATACGGGTACCTATGGTGATGATATCATCTCGGGTCAAAAATACGCCAAAGGGAATATTCTGTATCGGGAAGTCCGTATCTACGGGGGTCGGTAACCATGTTTTCTTAGCGGGATCATTAGCGAGTAGCTCCATATTAATATTGTTAATTCATGTTTGATAAATTCCTGATCAAATATATTATTTTCCATCAATAACCAACTGGCAATTTGTATTTTTACCGCTCATTTAACAGATTGGAATATATGCAACGCGATCAACTCATTTTCGATTTAATAGAAGCAGAGAAAGAAAGGCAATTAAACGGCATTGAACTTATTGCATCAGAGAACTTCACTAGCCCACAAGTAATGGAAGCTGCCGGATCGGTACTTACCAACAAATATGCCGAGGGGTATCCGGGAAAAAGATATTATGGTGGGTGCGAAGTGGTGGATCAAGTTGAGCAAATTGCGATCGACAGGGCCAAGGAATTGTTCGGAGCGGCCTATGCCAATGTGCAGCCCCATTCCGGTTCACAAGCCAATGCCGCGGTTTACCATGCGTTTTTGCAACCTGGCGATACCATTTTAGGTTTCGATCTGTCACATGGTGGTCATTTGACCCACGGATCTCCCGTTAATTTTTCAGGGAGATTGTATAATCCTGTTTTTTATGGGGTAGATGCCGAAACTGGCGTACTGAACTATGACGCCATTCAGGAAATCGCCTTTAAGGAAAAACCCAAACTGATCATCGCCGGTGCCTCTGCCTATTCACGTGATATGGATTTTAAGCGTTTTCGTGAGATTGCGGATAGTGTTGATGCCATTCTAATGGCCGATATTGCCCATCCCGCAGGCTTGATTGCCAAGGGTATTCTTAATGACCCCATTCCACATTGCCATGTGGTAACGACGACCACACATAAAACCTTGCGCGGTCCTCGCGGTGGATTGATCCTTATGGGACAGGATTTTGACAATCCCTTTGGGATTCGATTAAAAAATGGGAACTTGCGGAAAATGTCCGCTTTGGTCGATTTGGCTGTTTTTCCCGGTAACCAAGGGGGGCCTTTGGAACATATCATTGCGGCCAAGGCCATCGCTTTTGGTGAAGCATTGACCGATGACTATATGAACTATATGCTCCAAGTGAAGAAAAATGCAGCAGCCATGGCCGCCGCATTTGTTGCCAAGGGGTATAACATTATATCAGGGGGTACCGATAACCATATGATGTTGATCGATCTTCGAAATAAGGATATTACCGGTAAGGATGCGGAAAAGGTATTGGTCAAAGCGGATATTACCGCGAACAAGAATATGGTGCCTTTTGATGATAAATCGCCATTTGTAACCTCTGGCATCCGCTTTGGCACGGCAGCCATTACAACAAGGGGCTTAAAAGAGGCCGAAATGAAAACCATCGTGGACTTGGTTGACCGCGTACTTACCAATGCTGATGATGAGGAAGTAATTGAGAAGGTTAGGGGCGAAGTGAATGCCTTAATGCAGGGAAGGGCCCTTTTCAATGCCTGATGACCTTGAAATATTACTCATTTAGCATATACAAATCCTCATAAATGAATTTGGCGTTGTCCAAATCATAAATTACCGCATCTTTCTCAGATTCAAAATAGAGGGCCCAATAACTGGTATAGCTATGGGTCTTATTGTTATGCATCATAGAAAGATTCGTTGGGATAATCCTTTCCTCAAAAACGGCGACGAAAATCTCATACGGCACCTCTACGTTCCCTTTGGACAAATGCAGGTAATGCTTTTCTAGATTGAGGAAAATATCATCCAATTGATCGGAAATACTTTTATTGTAGATTTTATCGATAATGATACTGGTATCTTTGAGGTTAATCGAAAACTCGTCCACATCAAAGAAAACATCATTGACCTCTTCCAACAAATTGATTTCCTCGGCAAGCGAATATTTACAATGATTGAAAGATCCCCAGGCCTGTTTGGACGAATGGATGACCATGTCCATCAATGTCAAATCACAATTCAATTCAATGACCAAATTGATCTGTTCATCGTTTGAAGAATTATTATGTACAGAAATAGTCGAGAAAAAATGTTTTTCAAGGGTATTTATAAAAGTGGAAAGTCCATTGAAGGATACCTTTTTGGACTTCCTGCTAGGAAGGTTGTTTTCGAAATCTTTTGGATCAAAAGACATAATGTATGGTTATTTCGGGATGCAATAACCACAAATTTAAGGGGATGTCTTGGCAAGTGACCTTAGGAAAACCTTATAAAAAATGAGGTTTTCCTTGATAGCGCAATAAAAATTATATAAACTGCTGAAATCCAGTGTTTTAATATAAATTGAAAAATTGTTAAAATTGCGGATTAAATGAACCCACGTTTTCTGGCCTCTTCAATAAGCTCTATATCATTGCCCTGTTCAATACCAAAAAGCTGTTTCAATTGTCTTTTTCTGGATTCAACCGTCGTGGGGGCTACGGAAATCAAGGGGCCTATATCCTTGGTACGTGTACCCGTTGCGATATAATGTAGGATTTTTTTGTCGGTGTCATCGACCATATCAAAATCATTGGCCATTTTTTTGCGAATGGCCGTTAAGGCACTGGCCGTATAATAGGGTGGCCTATCCAACACCGTACGTACCATGGCGCAGAGCGATTTCTCATCGATTTCAGATTTTACCATATACCCATCGGGATCAACCGTTTTAAAAAGACTGTTGATTCGGTAACTATCGCTAAATGAGGACATGAAGACGACTTTTGAGGATGGAACCTTTTTTCTGGCATAG
This sequence comes from Maribacter sp., assembly GCF_049667165.1. Lineage (GTDB taxonomy): Bacteria > Bacteroidota > Bacteroidia > Flavobacteriales > Flavobacteriaceae > Maribacter_A. The sequence continues at coordinate 1,766 of NZ_JBATHS010000414.1, read as the reverse complement.
ATACCGATATCCTCACCGCTGCGAGTATCGTTCGAATGGGACGGAAATAAGGATATATCCAATAATAGGATGTCGTAAGGGGTGGCGCGTGCGGAAAAATCTATCTTTTCTATCGCCCCTTCAAAAGTATTCACGGTATCTACCTTTACCTCAAACCCATCAAATTCCTCACCTTCCAAAATATACTTATACCCCATGGCCGTCATGGCATGGTCGTCTACCGATAAAAGTCGTACAATCTTCATAATCAAACTATTAGTACTATTTTATGTTCTCAACATTCTGTTTTTTATGTAAAACGGTGGGTGCGGTATTATTATCCTTCAGGGGTAGCCGTAAGCTGATCGTTGTACCCTTGTTCAATACACTTTCAATATCCCACGTACCGTTAAGTTTACTCACCCTTGACTCAATGTTTCGCATGCCGATACCTTTTTTGTTTCCTTTCGGAACAAACCCTTTACCGTCGTCAGCAATGGTAACTGTCAATATTGAATTCGTTCGTACAAAACTAACCAAAATATTCTTACATTCAGCGTGCTTTACCGCATTTTGCATAATCTCTTGAACCATACGATAGAGGTTGATTTTGACTTCCCCATTCACGGCATCCCAATCATTCGTTTCATCATATTCAAAGGTATATTGGAGTCCGTTGGCATGACTTATGTTTTGCAATAAGTCTTTGATCGAATTTATGAAATTTTGGATATTATGATAGGCGGCATGGCTCAATTCATGGGATATGGCGCGCACTTCACCTTCCACGTCCTTTAGGGCGGCAATGGCCTTTGCCCTTTCGGTAATGGCTTCTTGGGTAGCTGCCTTATTCAAGCCGGTAAGCACCATACGGGCCCCCAACATTTTTCCCAACACCCCGTCGTGCAGCTCTTCCGAAATTCGTTTTTGCTCTTCCTTTTTGCTCTCCGCTATTTTCTGTTTTTGGGACAACATCAGATCAAAGATCTCTTGGTTACTGGTCTGTTGTTGCTGCTGAAATCGTAGCGCTTGGTTTTTTGCCCGTTGGTAGATGATTACGTACACGGCAGCTCCCAACAAGAAGATACCGACAGCCACGCCCGTCCAGATTTGTTTTGTGCGCGTAAGTGCTTCATTTTTAGCAATAAACTCATCGGTTTCAAAACTTATGCGCGTAAATTTATTACGCTCTTGTCGCTCTACATGTACTAAACTATCGTTCAACGCAATATAGCGTTGCGTATAGCGCAGTGAATTTTTAGGATCGATCTGGGCCAATAGGCCGAGGGAGGCCAACAAACGCTTGTTGTTGGATGCTTGCTCGGCATAATCCTTTGCCTTTTGAGCACTGGCCAAGGCTTTTAGGGTATCTTCTTGGGATAAATAGTATTCGGCGAGCGTATAATCGCTTAGGGAAAGCCCTTCGATATGCCCTTCTTCTTCCCAAATCTGTTGGGCCCTTTTTAGATCCCGTATTACCCCAAGCGTATCCCCCAATTTAAATCGGGAGTATGCCAAATTATTAATATGTGTGGCATGATCTAATCGATCATATGCGCCGAGAGTGTCTTGGTTGTTTACTGATTTTTTATAATATTCCTTGGCTTCTTTATAATTGCCTTGATCTTTATAGACGTTGCCTATATTATTGTGTAGGTTACTATAAGAAATTTTCAGGGTTTGTTCGTCGTCTATTTTGCCAAGGTATTTTTCGGCAATGGCAAAATACTCCAATGATCGATCAAACTCCTTTAGTTCCTTGGAAATGGAACCAAGTAAATTATAGC
>NZ_JBATHS010000413.1:0-10243 GCF_049667165.1 Maribacter sp. | reverse complement strand
CTATACTCACAGTCTGACGAGCTGATTGGAGAATATTATCTTAAACTTGGAGATAAGAAACACCTTATTGAATATAAGTTGAATTTAAATCAAGACGGAACTTTCATTTTCCATTCGTATACAAATCATGCAACTGGGATTCCTCCAATTGTGAACAATTATGGAAAAGGGAAATGGAGTTCAGAGGGGAAAGTGATTTCGTTTTTTTCGGACAAAGAAAAGGACTTTGATGAAATACACACACTGGACTTTAATAATTCAAAAGCACGATTTATATCAAAGCCATCTCGGGACAAAACCGACCGGATCATCAAAACAAGAATTAAGTTTTATGAATCTGAAATATTCTGGATAGAAGGACTGGATATTTATAAAATATAAAAACGTTTGCTGACAAACCTTTAATCCCTGCAATCAATCACCTCTTGAATTTCCGTCTAGTACGAACACGGTTTACAAAGTAGATAAACACAACAAATAAGGCCAATACGGGGAAAACAAGGTCGCTATTTAGGAAGTTAAGAATATCCATCTTGTCTTTTTTTACTACCTAAAACGGAATTGTTTTGGGATTATTATTCTTTGAATTTAGCCAATGCCTTTTTAGTAAAATCGGATAGTACCAATGTTCCCGAAATCGCCGCTCGGTCGGTCAATAAACCATCCCAATGGTCGGCATCTTCCCAAAGTACCTGTTTCCACTTTTGCAGCGCTTCCGGATTATAGGTAGATAGTTTTTGGGAGAAATACTCCAACTCCTTATCCATTTCCTTTTTAGAATCGAAAACTTTGGCGAACAACCCTTTCTCTTTGGCCCAATAGGCATTTTTCCATTCGGTAGGGGATAATGACATTTCGGACAAGGCCGCAGTTCCCATTTTGCGCTTTACGGCCGGGGCGATGACCAAAGGGGCAATACCAATTGTCAATTCGGAAAGGCGTACCGAAGCATCGATCGAAGCAAAAACATAGTCACAAGCCGCTGCAAGGCCAACTCCACCCCCAACGGTTTTCCCTTGTACACGACCAATAATGACCTTTTTACAGGTACGCATGGCATTGATTACATGGGCAAAGCCACTGAAAAACAACGTACCTTCTTCCAAGTTTTGTATGGCCGTCAATTCATCAAAGGAAGCGCCACCGCAGAACGCCCGATTGCCTTCCGATCGTAAGACGATTACGGTAATGTCTTTATTCTCGGAGAGCGAATTGATTTCTTTGGTGAGTCGGCCCAATAACTCGGCGACAAACGAATTTCCTGCCGGATGGCCAAATTCAACCGTGGCAACTTTGTTGTCAAATGTGGTGTAAAGGCTTCCATTTTCCCTATTAGTGCCCATAAATTTTGATTTTATCCAAAATTACGCGTTTTGTAATAAGGGACGAAACTTTCTTCTGAACTTCCACACCAGGGTACCCCCACGAATGGCCATCCATACGGTAAGGGCTATCCAAATGCCGTGTAGGCCCAAGTGCGCATTTTTAGCCAAAAACAGGGTAGGTACGAACCCTAGAAAGGTGGCAACGAGCAAAACATTCCGTAGATACTTCATCTCGCCCAAACCTTTGAATATACCATCAAAAACAAACGCCATAGTGTTCATGGGAAGCCCTAATATCACAATGAAGAAGATGCTATTGAATGTGGTTAGCACCTCAATTTCATTAGAGAATATGTGTCCAATGGGCCTATAGAAAGCAAAGCCCACCAACATCAGAACCACGCTCACCACAGCTCCGTAGAGCATTATTTTCTTTGCGAGTTTCCAGAGGCCATCATAATCCCTCGCCCCTAGCAATCTGCCTCCCATAATATTACCGGCGGCCCCATACCCATCGATAAAAAAGGCCGTAAAAAGCCAAAGATTAATGGCAATGGTATGTGCACTGATAAATTTATCCCCAAGAGCAGCGGCTTCCCGTACGGCTAAGATCAAAGCCACGTTCAAGGCCACGGCGCGTACAAAGAGATTGAGACTCATTACGACCAAACGGCCTAATTCTTTATGCATTGGGAATTGTATTTTTAAACTGATGTCGGTTTTTGAAATCAAGAGCACAAAGGCTATTAGGGCCATGACGCCTTGGGCGATCAGACTGGCCCAGGCGGCACCCTCCAGATACATGGGATCGATAATCCCTTCAATACCATAAACGAGGATGAAATCCAAACCTATATTTAGAACGGCCCCTACAATAGCAATCAACATGGGGTAATAGGTGTTTTGCAATCCCCGGAATATGCCCATGACCGCAAAGACGAATAACGTCAAGGGGAAGCCCCAAACGCGTATGGAATAATAGGAAATACAATACTCCAGAATTTTACCGGATGCATTCATCATTGTGAAGATCTCATCAACAATAAAGATGGTCGATAAGAGGATGATAATGCTCAGGAGCATATTCAAAAAAATGGCCTGGGCGGGCAAGGTTTTAACCTCGTCCAATTTGCCGGCACCCAAATACTGGGATATGATGGCGGAAATGGCACTCCGGGTTTGCCCCAATATCCAAATCAACATCGACAGAAATGAACCTACTATGCCTGCTGCGGCCAAGGATTCCATCCCGTCAACGGCGATGTTCCCCACAATGGCCGTATCGGTAATGGAAAGTATGGGTTCGGCAATACCTGCAATGGTTGCCGGAATCGCCAATTTGTTGATGGTTTTAAAACTTACGGCTGTCTTCAAATGTACTTTTTGGGATTATAGCACCAGTTCATAACAATGAAAAGGATGCTCACTTTGTTTAGGGAAATAAATATCACCCAATTTTTGATACCCCCGGGTTTCATAGAATCTTTGGTTGCGTTTGTTTTGGCTAAAGGTATCCAACCGAATGGAAATATAGTCCTGTTGCTTGGCATGGTCCTCCGCAAAATCCATCAATTTTTGGGCATAGCCTTTGCCTTGATGCTTGGGAAGTACGGACAACCGGTGAATATATACGTTTTTTGAATTTGGGGTAAGCCACTGAACCGGACGGTACGCTTCATCCATTAGGGATGAAATGACCAGGGTACCGATAATATGGTTATCTTTTTCAAGCACGTACAATTCGGAACGCGCAATGTCTTTTTCAAATATCATGCATGAGGGATAATGCTCGTTCCATTGATAGATGCCGTTATTGGCCATAAAATCAGCACAGTCACGGGTAAGGCATAGAATCTCAGGAATTTCAGATATCTTTGCAAGACGAATCACAAATAGGATTTATTTTAATTGTAAATTTAAAGTATTAATAAATAATCACCGATATGTTAAAGATTCTTGTCCCCATTGGTATTTCGCCCGACGCAAATGAAACGTTGCAATATGCTGTGGATTTTGCCTCCGACTTTGACGCTAGTATTTTCGTAATGGACGTTTATAATGTAAGTGCGAAAGCGGGTAGTTTATCGAACGTGTCTGAAAAACTGGCCAAAAGCGGAAAGGAACGTATAAAAGGTGTTATCGATCAGGTCGACCCCAAAAATGTGGATATAAAAATCGCAACCTATAATGGTGATTTGGTCGATGGTGTAAATACCATAGACAAGGAACTGGGTATTGATATGATCATACTTGCACCTAGGAGCAACGATATCCAAGAGGATCTATACCTCGGAAATACATCGGGCAAGATCATCAAGAGAACTGATATCCCTGCTTTGATAGTACCCAAAGGAACACAGTATAAGCCCTTTAAAAATATCCTTACCGCATTTAAATCAGGGGTATTAAAGCGTAAACGTATTTTGGAGCCCTTGGTTATGATCAAAAAAAAGCACAATGCGAAAGTGAATTTACTTTTCGTCAAAACACCGGGGTACACCGATGAAGACCTTAAGATAAACACGGCGTTAATGGATCTTTGCTCAAAATTGACAGTAACGGAGAATCCGACGACCTATCTTGGGGTCATGGAGCATTTTCAGTCCAAACACCCCGATCTATTGTGCGTTTTTAGAAGAAAAAGGGGATTTTTTATTAAACTTTGGGAATCGAATACAATCAGTAAATCCGAATTTTCAGTGCCTATACCGGTTCTGGTATTGAGTGTTAAGAAGGATTGATTGCCCCTAAACGGGTAACGGTGCTTTCTAAATTGCCAAAAGGGCGACATACTTGCGAATCTTTTTAAGATATTAAATCTTCTAGGTTTTACATATTATGACCTTTTTATCCTAGCCATATTTATTAAAAGAACAAACGAATTAGGTGCTAATATTGGAATTGTGATTGGAGCGCTTATCAATATACAGCTTTGGTTATAGGTGCCCCAGTTATTCTGGTTTTGGAGGAATGTACTTGGTTGTTTCGTTACGATTTTGATTGCCTTGGCAATAAGTTACTTGGTCAAAAACCACCTCAGCGAAGGCTTGGAGGTCGTTCAATATTCAGGGAGGAAAGAGGCACTTATTTTAGTGGGCTATTTTATTGCGATGGTCATTTTCAGCCTTTATCTTCCTAAATTAAGTACCTAAAAAAGAGTATGCAATGAAATTCGTAATTGCTCCAGATAAATTTAAAGGTTCCCTTAGCGCATTCGAATTCTGCGCTGCGGTGGAAGAAGGATTGCGGATGGTCTTCAAGGAAGCTACAATATTAAAAATGCCCTTGGCCGATGGAGGGGACGGCACCATGGCTGTCGTACAGCACTACATCAAGGGCGAAAAGGTATCGGTTATGGTCCAAGACCCCTTGTTCAGACCCATTGAGGCTTCTTATCTTTTTTCAAAAGAAACAAAGATTGCCTATATCGAAATGGCTGAGGCCTCAGGCCTTAAACTGCTTAAAGAGGGCGAACGCAATTGCATGAAAACGACTTCCTTGGGCACGGGTGAGCTTATCGCCGATGCATTGCAGAATGGGGCCCAGGAAATTATCTTGGGTATCGGTGGAAGTGCTACCAATGATGGGGGTATGGGCATGGCTACTGCATTAGGGTTCCAGTTTTTGGATGTGAACAAGGCTGGTTTAGAACCAAAAGGGGAAAATCTCATACATATAAAAACCATTGATGCCTCCGAAGTCAATCCATTATTGAAAAATATATCGGTTAAAGTTGCCTGCGATGTAACGAATCCATTGTATGGTAATAATGGGGCAGCCTATATATATGCCGCGCAAAAAGGGGCTTCACCTCATGATATAGAACGTTTGGACATCGGGTTGAAAAATTATGCTAAAATTGTGCAAAACCAATTTGGGATCGATCCGCAGCACATTGAAGGTGCAGGAGCTGCCGGGGGTATGGGCGCGGGATGCATCAGCTTCTTACATGCCCAATTGACATCGGGTATAGACTTGATACAGGAGTTGGCCGATTTTGACACTAAGATTAAAGGTGCCGATTGGATCATTACCGGCGAGGGGAAATTGGACGACCAAACCCTTTCAGGGAAAACGATCAGTGGGGTAATAAAATCCTCTATTGCCCAAAATATTCCAGTAGCGGCGTTGTGCGGTTCCCTGGATATTTCGGTTGCAACCCAAAAAGAAATGGGCTTAACCTATGCGGCATCTATTGTTAAAGGGGTTTCAAACTTGGAGCAAGCCATACAAGCAAGTTATGATAACCTTGTGCATGCGGCTTATAATTTTGCAAGTGTTTTGAACTTCAACCACAACCCTTAGATCGCTTAGTTTTAAAACAGGCATCATTGTCGAAAAGAAAATAAATCAATTAACGAATTCCACTTTTTTGGTAGGCGAACTAATTTTGAGAGAACCATACAATCCCATACATTTTCAAAAGAAATGAAAAGCTTTCCAATCATTTTTAATTGTAAGAATCATTTGTCCCAGGACTATAGACATTAGTCTAAATAAGTAATGAAATTAAATCAAATAGCATAGCTTGGTTTCTGTTTATTAAGAATTGAATAATTCAAATACGCAGGTAAAATTGTACATCAACTTAAGGTGTAAAAATGGTAATTACTGGTCTTATTTTGTAATTTTATACCAGACGCTCTTTAACGAACCAACAAAATACATGGATTTTACCTTTCCGTTCACGGCGGGTCTCATAGCATCTATGCTGCATGTGATTACAGGCCCCGATCACTTGGCCGCTGTTACGCCTTTTGCCATCGAATCAAAAAAGAAAGCATGGAAAATCGGACTTTCTTGGGGTATTGGCCATCTCGTGGGAATGATGATCATAGGCGTGCTGTTCACGATTTTCAAAGAGGTAATCCCCGTTGACCTTATTTCAAACTATAGTGAACAAATGGTAGGTTTTGTGCTTATTGGCATTGGTGTTTGGGCGTTTTATAAAATATTCAAAAGAAGCAAAAACCACAAACATTTACATGTGCATAGTGAGAATTCCCCGATTATCCATACGCATAAACATGAACATTCCCATGAAAAATCGCACCATCATGTTCATAGCAAAACGTTGAAACAAAGTAACTATGCCTCGTTTTCCATTGGCATTCTACATGGTTTGGCCGGAATTTCCCATTTTTTGTTGTTCCTGCCTGTTTTAGGTTTTGAAGATCGTTCCGATTCGATGCTGTATGTCGTTGGTTTTGGTATGGGCATTGTAGTGGCGATGACGACTTTTGCTTTTGTGATAGGCAAAATCTCCTCGTTCACCAAGAATGAACACAACGAAGTTTTTTTCAATGGCATTCGTCTCGCAGGAGGGCTCTTTGCAATTGTAATAGGTGTTTATTGGATTTTTAACGCCTAGCAGATACGAGGCAACTGTTCCCCGATCAATGGGCTTACGATTCGTTTTCCGCCGATCAAACTTTGCATGACCACTTTATGGGGATGTTCCTTGGTTACTTCCCCGATGCAAACCGCATTTGCCCCTTTTTCATGATTTCGCATTGTTTCGACAACGGCATCGGCCACTTCTTCGGCTACAATAGCAATAAAAACGCCCTCGTTTGCAACATACATCGGGTCTAAGCCTAAAATCTCACACGCTGCTGCAACTTGCTTTTCAAGAGGTATTTTAGTTTCTGCAATGGCGATGCCCTTTTCAATATCAGTGGCTATTTCAGACAATACACTTGCCAAACCACCTCTGGTCGGATCTCGGAGCAAGTGAATTTTGTGCCCAAAGTTGTCCAATAAGTCGCTTACCAGAAAATTAACATTGGTGGTATCGCTAACAATGGTCGATTCAAACTCCAACCCTTCCCGTTGCGACATAATCGCCATACCATGTTGCGCTATAAATCCGCTCACGATAATTTTGTCCCCTACTTGTATATGGTCCGCTGAGATACGTGCCTTGGGATGTACCTCGCCAAATCCCGTGGTGTTGATAAAAATCTTATCGCCCTTTCCACGTTCAACCACCTTGGTATCTCCCGTAATAATCTGCACGCCACTTTTATCAGCGGCCTGTTTGACCGAACTTACTATTTTTATAAAATCGTTGATTGCCAAGCCTTCTTCGACAATAAATGCCAGTGACAGATATTTTGGGACCGCACCGCACATCGCGACATCATTTACCGTACCATTTACCGCCAACTCCCCAATGTTTCCTCCTTTAAAGAATATTGGGGAGATTACAAAACTATCGGTGGAAATGGCGAATTCACGGTCAAATTTTACAATGGAACCATCGTGTTTTTGATTTATATAGGGATTGTCAAACGTTTTGAATATAATCTTATCCAATAAATCCCTGGTCATTATACCCCCACTGCCATGGCCTAAATTTATGGTATCGAATCCCAATGCTTTTGTATCCATTTGTTATGAAGAAATTAAATTATCTGAAAAATGGTAATACGCCGCGCATGCCCCTTCTGAAGAAACCATTGGGGCACCTAATGGATTGGAGGGCGTACAGGCTTTTCCAAATTGATCACATTGATGTGGCTTTTTGATACCCCTTAAAATCTCGCCCGCAATACAATTGGGATTTTCAGGAACTTTTATAGTGCTGATCTCAAATTTCGCTTCGGCATCATATTTTCTATATGCTTCTTTTATAACATAACCGCTGTTGGGAATTTCACCTATGCCACGCCATTCCCTATTGCCCACTTCAAAGACCTTACCTATGACATCGATGGCAGCCTTATTGCCATATTCCTTTACTACCCTGGCATATTGATTTTCTAGTTTATGCGTTCCCTCCTCCAATTGTTTAACGGCCATATAAATTCCCTGTACGAGATCCAAAGGTTCAAAACCGGTGACCACAATGGGGATTTTATATTTTTCAACCAAAGGATAATATTCTTGTAAGCCCATGATGGCACATACATGGCCAGCGCCCAAAAATGCATCGATATTGCAAAATTCATCGTCTAAAATTGCTTCCATGGCGGGTGGTACCAATACGTGCGATGCCAATATCGAATAATTCGTAATTCCTTCCTTTTCAGCATGTAAAACCGATAGCGCATTGGCCGGGGCTGTAGTCTCGAAGCCGACGGCAAAAAAAACAACTTCCTTATCGGGATTTTCCTTGGCAATGGAAACCGCTTCAATGGGGGAATACAAGATTCTCAAATCACCTCCGTTTGCTTTCGTTTCGAGCAGACTTTTTTTACTTCCCGGAACGCGGATCATATCACCAAATGAGCAAACGATCACATTGTTTTCCAACAATTCAATGGCTTTGTCGATCAAATTGAGTGGTGTTACACAAACGGGACACCCCGGCCCATGGATCATTCTAACTTGCTCGGGCAAAAGCTCCAAAATACCATTCCGTACCAGGCCATGGGTCTGTCCTCCACAGATTTCCATGACATTCCAATTACGCGTCGCAATTTTATGGATCTCATCGAGATACTTTTTAGTGGCCTCCAAATTTCTGTATTCACTTAAATACTTCATGGTTTAATGTTTTATATGTAAATGATACATGATTTGCCCGAAAGAAATATTCTCATCGTTAGGGGATAACTCCTTATGAAAATACAACTTTATTTCCTTAGGCACCAATTCGATCAACATATCGACCAGGTTCGTATTTTGAAAAACGCCCCCGCTGAAAGCTATATGGCCATAGTTATTGTTTTTGGCCATGGTAATGATTACGGAAACCAACGTATATAAAAAGTTTGTGATTATTTGTTCCTTTGATTTCCCTGTTTTTAGATCCTTATCTATTTTACGTAGTATTTCGGTTGCGGATATGCCGTTTTCAATACCGGTCAAATAACTGGTATATGATTTTAAGTGATGGTCTGTAACCAAGTTTTCCAATAATATGGCCGCTTCACCTTCGTAGGTGTTTATATCACAGATATTCAAAAGGGAGGCAACAGCATCAAAGAGCCTTCCGACGGAGGAAGTCTTTAATTTATTTCGCTTTATCAGGGTATCGTAAACACCCATTTCTTCCTCGGTGAATTTTTTGGCAATTCTTGATTGCAATGAGTGATCGCCAAGGGCCAACAGGGAAAGTCTGGGCTCTTTGGCCATTTTATCACTGGCCAACCAATCGAAATATTCGAAGTGCGAGATCCGCTCTATTTTTTTTGATCGATAATCAAAAAATTCCCCTCCCCATATATTGCCATCATCCCCATAACCGGTACCATCCCATATAACCCCTAATACAGGGTCTTCGTTAGCGAAAAGATTATGTTCTCCCAAAACAGCGGCAAAGTGCGCCTTGTGATGTTGAATTTTATCAAGTCGAATTTTAAATTCTTGGGCTAATTGGCTGCCATAAAGTGTGCTTTGATAGGCAGGATGACTATCTACCAGTAGTATGTCGGGACTTTGCTCAAAAAGGGCAATAAAATTTTGAGCGGTCTTGGTAAAACGCTCATAAACCTCGAAATCATCAAGATTTCCCAAATATTGGCTGATGTACAGAAACTCATTGGGATGATACGCAATACTGCTTTTTAAATGTGCACCCAATGCCATTATTTTCTCACCCGAATCAAGGCTGGTATTGAAATAATTGGGGGCATACCCACGAGAACGTCGAAACAAGACCTTCGTATTATGTTGTGTGCTGAATTTAACAACAGAATCATCTTGTGGATGCGTGATCTTAAGATTGTGTTGAAGAAAATAATCAGCAACCTCCTTGAGTTTTTCAAGGGCCTGTTCGTTTGTACTGATAATGGGCGAACCATGAATATTACCACTTGTAGCCACCATCGGAACATCCAACTCGTTGGCCAAAAGTTGTAAAATTCCGGAATAAGGTAACATAACCCCCAACTGATTCAAACCAGGAGCGACCTTATGAAGGGCGATGTTTCCTTTATAACCCTTTAAAGAGATAATGTTGATAGGTCTTT
>NZ_JBATHS010000412.1:0-1752 GCF_049667165.1 Maribacter sp. | reverse complement strand
GTATGTACGGCATCTGCCAAGCGTATACCCACCGCCATTAGATTTATACAATCTTGGTACCTATAGTCTTTCAACTTTTCAGTGTCATATGAAATATTTGGAAACCAATTTCGTAAGGAAGCATAATTATCTTCAAAAGGCCTAATACCCTGTATGGCCAAATTATGAATAGTATATACAAACCGTATTTTTTTAAGAGACTCGTATGCTGGATGATAGGTTTTCAAAAACAACAATAGGCTTGAATGCCAATCGTGCATGTGCACAATGTCCAACGTCCCAAAGGCCCCTTGCTTAATGGCCTCCGCTACAGCGGTACAGAAAATCACATATTTTACAAAATCGGTAAAAAATGGTTCAACAGGATTATCATGGTAAATCTTGGCAATTTCACCACCTTGGATCTCTGGATGATGAATGACATAATGGTGGATGTTGCTGAATTCTTTCTTGGGGACAACTTCATACAATTCGGCGGTATAGGTAGCACCCCTTAACTCAAAATTAAGATTGGTCTTGAACACCCCCCCCACATGTAAACGTGAATAAGCAGGGACAACCACATGTACCCGATCACCCCGTTCCGAAATCTGTCTCGGCACATCACGGACCACATCGCCCATACCACCAGCTTTGCACTTATACAATCCGTCATTTTCAGCGGCAACAAAAAGAAAGTTATTCATGTAATGGAAGCATCATTTATTAGTAGTAGATATTTTATTAAGTTAGGTAATTTTAGCAATAGCACCAAAAAAAAAAGCCTTTCAAAGAAAGGCTTTTTATAATCTATGTTGATTACTGGTTTACTTTGAAAGCCTTTTCCTGTGGAAAATAGGCCGTACTTCCCAATTCCTCTTCGATGCGAAGCAATTGGTTGTATTTCGCCATTCTATCAGAACGTGAGGCAGAACCGGTCTTAATTTGCCCAGTATTCAATGCCACGGCCAAATCAGCAATGGTATTATCCTCTGTTTCACCCGAACGGTGCGACATCACGGATGTATAACCGGCATCCTTGGCCATATTAACGGCTGCAATCGTCTCGGTTAAAGAGCCTATCTGATTTACCTTGATCAAAATTGAATTGGCAATCCCATTTTTTATACCCTTTGACAATCGTTCAACATTGGTTACATAAAGATCATCTCCAACCAATTGAACCTTGTCACCGATCATATCCGTCAAGACTTTCCAACCGTCCCAATCGTTTTCATCCATTCCATCCTCGATGGAGATAATAGGATATTTAGCACAGAGTTCCGCCAAATATTCAGCTTGTTCCTTTGAGGTACGAACCGCACCCTTATCGCCTTCGAATTTTGTATAATCGTATTTTCCGTTTTCATAAAATTCCGCAGCGGCACAATCCAAGGCTATCTTAACATCCTTACCAAATTTATAACCCGCATTTTCAACAGCTTTGCCAATCGTTTCTATGGCATCTTCGGTACCTTCCAAAGTTGGGGCAAAACCACCTTCATCACCTACAGCCGTGCTTAGTCCCCTGTCGTGCAATACTTTTTTAAGGTGATGGAATATTTCCGTACCCATTTGCAATGCATGTGAGAAACTCTTCGCCTTAACAGGCATGATCATAAAGTCCTGAAATGCGATGGGGGCATCTGAATGTGAGCCCCCCTTGATGATGTTCATCATAGGCACAGGAAGTGTATTGGCACTTACACCACCCACATATCGATACAATGAAATACCCAGCTCGTTGGCCGCCGCTTTGGCAGTAGCCAAGGA
>NZ_JBATHS010000411.1:0-33978 GCF_049667165.1 Maribacter sp. | reverse complement strand
CTAGGCCCTTTAAACTGGAATTCCCCGGGTTCATTCTCCCCAACAGGATTATTGTTCGCGTCAACCAAACGCATCTCAACCGTTGGCAGGGGTAAGCCCACATGCCCAGGTCGTCGTTCCTCTCGATAGGAATTGGATAATCCCATTCCAATTTCCGTCATCCCATAGCGTTCCAATAAGGTTTGGTGGGTAATGGTTCGCCACTTTTCCAGAATAGATACGGGTAGGGCCGCCGAACCCGAAACCATCAATCGAAGTTTTGAAGCTGCATTTGAAAGCAGTTTTTGTTCTTTGGATGAAACCGATTCCCAAAAGGAAATCAATTTATAGTAAATGGTGGGCACGGCCATAAAAAGGGTCAAGCGACCAGATTTTATAATCTCCCATACCTTGCTGGCATCGAATTTGGGCAAGAATTCACAACAGGCCCCGCTCCATAGGGCACAACTCATCACATTGATAATACCGTGTACATGATGGAGGGGTAAAATATTCAGAATATAGTCGTCTTGTTGCCATTCCCAGGCATTGACCAAGGTTCTGATCTGGGCTTCAATATTCGCATGGGTGGTTACTACACCCTTAGGTCTACTTGTGGTGCCACTGGTATAAAGTATCATGGCCCGTCGGCCTAAATCAACTTCTGGCAATTCGGAATGGTTTTCTTTAAGAAAGGTTTCCAAGGGGAGTACTGAAATTCCGATAGTGGCTTCCAATGATTTTAAAAATTCAACATAGTCTTTATGCGCTATGACAATATCCGCTTGCGTGTCCTCCAAAACATATTGAATAGAAGGCAATGGGTGTAGTTCGCAAAGCGGGACCGCGATTCCCCCAGCAGCCCAAATACCCCATTGAACCGCTGTGTATTCGAATGAGGGGGGCACCAAAAATGCGATCCGGGCCTCATTAAGGTCATTTTTGCCCTGTAATAGACGAGCAGTAACATATTTGGAAGCGGTAAGAAGTTGTTCGTATGTATAGTAATTTCCGTTTGAGACCAAGGCTGTCCTGCCCTTAAAGTGTTTCGCTCTATCAAGTATGGTAATCATGACTTTAATTTTGAGGATTACAGTTCAACGGTTTTCCCTGTTCTAAAAGATTCATCCGCCGCCAAAACAATTCTAAGGCTATTCACGGCATCTCGAAGGTGATGGTCCATATCAAGATCTTGTTGAATTGCCTTTAGAAAATACTCTTGCTCCAAGAGACATAGGCCGTCGTGACCGGGTTCATCGGCCGTACTGATCCATTCATCCGCTTTCAAAAACCTACCTAAGGGGTCCAAAGCACCGTGGTGCAACCTTAATCCTCCTGTTTTTGTATGCCCCTCAATATCCTGTGATTCACCCTTGGGTTCATCCGAAATCGAAACCGAACCTTTTGGCCCAATAACATCCTTGATAAACACAGCAGTTTCGCTTATCATTGGCCCCCAGCCGGCTTCATACCAGCCTACGGATCCATCTTTGAATCGAACCTGTAACTGTCCATAGTTGTACATTTCCGCATCTATTTCGCTTGTTAACTTAGCGCCAATGGCGCTCACACTAATGGGAATCGATTGTGTCATGAGACACATGATATCCACATAATGTACCCCACAATCCACAATCGGCGACATGGATCGCATCAATTGTTTATGTGTCTGCCAATGGTCTCCATAGCTTTGTTGGTTCAGGTTCATACGCATAACCAAAGGTTTGCCAAGCGTACGGGCAATATCAATAAATTTGGTCCAGGTAGGGTGCACCCTAAGAATATACCCCACTAGCATTATTCTATTCTTACTTTTGGCCAATGCCACTAGGTCCTCCGCTTCTTCAACGGTTAAGGCCAAAGGTTTTTCGACAAAAACATGGGCATTGGCGCGTAAGGCGGCCCGTATATATTCCGCGTGGGTGTCGGGATAGGTATTAATGGAAACAGCATCGGGTTTGGTATGTTTCAAGGCTGATACATTGGAGCTAAACGTTGGATAACCCCCCAAGGCTTTGGATAACTTTTCCCGGCTTTCCGGCTTTCGGCTTACGAGTCCAACGATTTCAAAACCATCCATTTGATGATAGGCCCTGGCATGGGAGGCGCCCATATTTCCACAGCCGATGACAAGTATCTTTAGTTTTTCCATTTGAATTTATTTTAAGGCAAAGGTCACGACGCGATTCCCTTTTTCGGTGCCCAACTTCTCCCCTCCACAAGCGATGGAGATGTATTGTTTACCGTTGACTTCGTACATGGCCGGGGTGGCGAATGCCGCGGCTGGTAGTTTGTATTCCCACAACAACTTACTGGTATATTTATCGAACACCCGGAAATAACCATCTTTTGTGGCCCCAATAAAGAGCAATCCGTTCTCGGTGACGATGGGACCTCCATAATTCTCTGTACCTGTCCCTTTACCCTCTGCGCCCAATTCCGGGGTGTCTCCCAAGGGAATGGACCAAATATACTTACCGGTATTTAAATTGATGGCATGCAGCGTTCCCCAAGGGGGTGAAATGCCCGGAAGGCCTTTATTATCGAGAAATTTGTTGTATCCGGCATGTTTGTACGGTAGGGGGTATTGGTTCGATTTCTCAGATTCAACTTCCATTTTATCATTTTCATCAAACAGATAATCTATTAGCGCTTTCTTTTCCCTATCGGGAATTTGGGGAAAACCGATCATCATTCCTTTTCCTGTAACGATTTGCACGGCCACCTCTTCCTTGGTTTTTCTGGATTTGATATCAATGAGGGAGGGAAAACCACTGGCCGCCATTCCAGAACGGTCTACTTTATGGCAAATAACACAATTATTGAGGTAAACTTGTTCTCCTAAAGAGGTCACTTTACCGTTTTGAATCACCGTATCCATTTGCATGACCCAGGCCATTTCATTGGAATTCACATAAATAATGCCCTCTTCCGGGTCTGCTGCGGTACCACCCCATTCAGCCGCCCCGTCATATCCAGGTAATAGTAAGACGGGGCTCAAGTTTGGGGGTGCATAAATGCGTTTGTCAGCCTTGATAAGTAGTTCTTTCAACGCCTCCCTGTTTTCGGCAAACGGACTGATATCATCAGCTGTTAATTCATTCGATTGTCTTGCAAATGGCTTTGGTGCTATAGGGAAAGGCTGTGTAGGCCATGCTTCCTCTCCTTTCAATGTAGAAGAGGGAACCGTTTTTTCGGCTATATCGAATAGGGGTTCCCCTGTTCTTCGGTCAAAAACATATACATAACCCTGTTTGGTCACCTGGGCCACTGCGGGAATCTTTTTGTCCTTTCGTTCAACCAATAAAAGATTTGGGGGTGCGGGGGGATCCCTATCCCAGATATCGTGATGGGTAAACTGAAAATGCCAGATACGCTCCCCAGTATTCGCATCCAAGGCCAACAAACAATCGGAAAACAAATTACTACCCTTACGCATTCCGCCATAAAAATCGGGGGCGGCTGAGCCTGTGGGAATATAAATAATCCCCAACTCCTTATCGACGGCCATTCCTGCCCAATTATTCGCAGCACCTACAAATTCGTTTTGATCTTTCCAGGTTTCGTATCCCTCTTCAGTTGGATAGGGAATGGTATGGAAAACCCATTCCACAGCCCCTGTAATTACGTTGAACGCCATGATATCCCCTCGGGCAGCATCGATATCCTCTGAAATACGAAGGGGCATAACAATCAAATCCTTATAAATGGTTCCTGGCGTATTCGAGATAACGAACTTGTCTTTATCTTCTTCAGGCAGCCCAGATCGAAGGTCTATTTTCCCTTGAATGCCAAAAGAAGGTATGGGTTTGCCCGTCAAGGCGTCCAAAGCGTATAAATCGGAACCCCTTGTGAATAAAATACGTTTATCATTTCCATTTTCCCAATAAGAAACCCCACGACTTGTAGAATGCCAGACTTGCAACGAATCTCCAAACCGCCATATTTCTTCCCCTGTTGCAGCATGTACGGCAAAGGCCCGTAAGGCAGCGGTTACGCCGTATAGCAAGGTGTCAACTACGATAGGGTTCATTTGCATTTGCCCCCAATCCGGGGCCTCATAAGACCAAACCACTTGTAGGTCCTTTACGTTTTCCTTAGTGATTTGTGAAAGTGTGGAATAATGGCTGCGACCCTCATCCCCTAAATAAGTAGACCAACTGGTATAGGACGGTTTCTTTGGAGTTGTTTTGTCACAACTGACAAAGGAAATGTATAGAAAACAAACCGCAATCAATTTGCTTGTGGTTTTGGTGCATTGCATTTTCTGTAGCGGGATTGGTTGCCTTAAAGTTAGAAAATAATATGATGGCTTTATCGTTGGCTAAAGTATGTTTTTAGCAATCGCATGACAGATGGGTAGTATGATTTACCGAACAAGTTAAGATGTACTAATAAGTAGTACAATTGATAGATATCCTTTCGTTCATTTTCATAGGCTTCACTAGGAATATACTCCCTATAAGCATCATAAAATCGTGATGAGAAACCACCAAAGAGTCTAGTCATGGCCAAATCGACCTCTGCATGTCCAAAATATACCGAAGGGTCTATTAGATAGGGGTCACCTAGGGTGCTTATGAGATAGTTGCCACTCCATAAGTCCCCGTGGAGCAGGTCAGGTCTTACCTTCGGAAAAAAAAGAAGACATCCTTTTAAGAGCGCGTTTTCTGATGGTATTTCCTCCAGTGATAATAGCTTATTTTCATTAGCCATTTTAAGTTGGGGCAATAGGCGTTCAAAAACAAAAAAAGAGGGCCAATCAGAATGATTGTTGTTTGATTGTGGCAAGCTGCCTATAAAATTATCCCGATCCCATCCAAACAAATCCCCACCATCACAAGAATGCATTTTGGCCAATTGATGTCCAAAGGCATCCATGTCCTTTTCGTTCGGACTTTTGGATTCAATGAATTCCATCAATAAAAAAGAACGGCCCTCATATTTTCCACAACCCAGTATTTGTGGTACTCTGATGGTATTCGTCTGCTGGATGCATTCCAAACCAGCTTTTTCAGAATGGAACATATCCAAAGCGATAGCACTATCGTTAACCTTACAAAAGAAACGTTCGGTAGGCGTATATATACAAAAAGTTGTTGAAATATCCCCACCCGATACAGGTTCGATCTTCTTGATCGGACAATCCAAAACTTGACTAATATGTGTTTTAAAGCTCGAAGACAGCATTGATTCTAGCAATATGGTATCCCTTGGTCAACACCTAATTGAAATCCTCACGTTGTGGGTTCAGGAGGGGATTGGTGTGGTACATGGACCGAAATTTTATTTTTTTATCCAAATCCATATAAAAATATGAAAATGTTCGCCCATAAATTCATTTAAACGGCAACAGATTAAAACTTATGGTAACTTACGGTGTCAATCCAAAAAAGCATGCATTATGAGGTCTAAACTTAAGGTAATGTTGTATTTGTGCATAACCGCACTGATGTTCGAATGCGGTAGCGCAAAGAAAACGACCCAAAATGAAGGATGGGAAACCATGTTCAATGGCCGGAATTTGGATAATTGGACCACCAAAATACATCACTACAAAGTAGGGGATAACTACGGGGATACCTTTCGCGTGGAAGATAATATAATCAAGGTACGCTATGATCACTATGAGGATGGGTTTAACGAACGTTTTGGGCATTTGTATTATAATCGTCCATATTCTTATTTTGATTTAACCTTGGAATACAGGTTCGTAGGTGAATTACACCCCGGCGCACCCAGTTATACGCTTAAGAATAGCGGTGTTATGTTTCATTCACAAGACCCTAACAGCATGCTTGTAGATCAAAATTGGCCAATTTCTGTAGAAATGCAGTTTTTAGCTGGCGTTGAAAAAGGAACGCAAAGGCCCACAGGTAATATGTGTTCCCCGGGAACCGATGTGGTTTACAAGGGAATAATCGACCCGAACCACTGTATAAATTCCTCTTCAGAAACCTATTTTGGGAAACAGTGGGTAAAAGCAGAGCTTATTGTTTTGGGGGATTCGTTGATCACCCACCTAATTAACGGCAAAAACGTCCTTCAATATACCAAACCACAAATGGGGGGTGGGGTGGTCAATGGGTATGACCCCAAAATCTGGGAGGAAGGAAAATTATTGGACCAAGGCTATATCGCATTACAGAGTGAAGGCCAACCCATAGATTTTAGAAATATAAAAATCCGGAACTTAAAAGGATGTATGGATCCCAAGGCTAATAATTATGCAAAGCACTATATAAAATCAGATCCGGGAAGTTGTATCTATAACTAAAGCATATGCTATTTCAAAATCCCCATGTATTTAGTGTCATTGGCCAATAGTTCTTTTGCAGCCAGAATGGCTTCGTCATGGGTTAGATAATACTCAAAAAGCCCTTCCCTATAAAAGTACCTTTTAATGATTTCGTCCTCCAACTTTTTCTTGATTTCGTTGTGGTACTTATCCAAGGCAATGATCTTACTTTTCTCAATTTCATCCATTAGGGATTTATAGTTCGCTTGTACGGAAGGCCCCAAAACATCGTCATTTTCACCCGACATGGCTTCTTTTAGGGCCTTTTCGGTTTTTGTCTCATAGGCAAAATCACTTTGGGCAACGAAGGATTTGAATGCGTTGAAATCAGCATCTGAAAATATAAAATCACGTAAATTTTCCAAGGAATTTTCATAATGGTAATTTGTGGCGTAATCAAAAATCACATTGTTTTCTTCCAAGGCTTTCAACAAGGTATTGGTACTTAATTCATCTATCAAAATATCGGGTAATACCCCTCCGCCATCCTGTACCTTACGGCCATTTCTTGTTTTAAACTCGTTGAATTGGGTCTGGCGCACCGCATTTCCATTATCATCCCTATTCCAATAGTCTAGGGATTGAATACATCTCCCCGATGAAGTATAGTATCGGCTTATGGTCACTTTCAATTGGGTGCCGTAAGTAAGTTTTAAAGGCCGTTGAACCAGTCCTTTCCCAAAACTTCGGGCGCCCATTATAACGGCGCGATCCAAATCCTGTAAACTCCCAGAGACTATCTCACTTGCAGAGGCACTATTGCCATTGACCAAGACCACTAGGGGGATTTCTGTATCTACCGGCTTGTGTTTGGTCCAATATTCTGAGTTGAATTTCTTTACTTTCGATTTTGTGGTGACGATCAATTCACCTTTGGGAACAAATAAATTGGTCACATCGATGGCTTCAGACAATAACCCTCCTGGGTTTCCGCGCAGATCCAAAATTAATTTTTCAGCCCCCTTGCCCTTTAGGTCAAGAAGTGCCGCCTTGGTTTGTGCCGTTGCCTTTGCATTGAATTTCGCCAAAACGATGAACCCCGTTTTGTCATCTATCATATGATGGAAGGGCACGGCATCAACTTCTATGGCTTCGCGCTTTATGGTAGTCGTAAATGTCTTGCCTTGTCTTTTGTACGTTAAACCAATTTCAGAATTGTTGGCACCTTTTAGAAGTTCACTGGCATTGTCGTCAAAATCGGCCACGTTTATAGTTCCGATCTTAATTATCTCATCACCGGCCTTTAAACCGGCTTTGTCAGCAGGGTAATCCTTATAAGGCTCAATGACCAACAAGCGGTCATTATACGAACGTACCAAGGCCCCAATGCCCGAATACTCTCCCGCATTATTCATTTTATACGCCTCCACATCCTGTTCGTTCAAGAATTTGGTATAGGGATCCAAATCATTCAACATATTCTTGATCGCGGTGTCCATCAATTCGGCCGGATTGGTCTCATCTACATAATTCATGTTGAGTTCCTTAAAAAGGGTAGTGAATATCTCTATCTGCTTGGCTATTTCAAAAAAATCACTTTTAAAACCACTACCAACGAGTAACAAGGTAATCGCCAATATTGGGATCAACACCTTTTTTTTAATCAACTTTTGCATTATCGATTTTTTTTAAAAATTTTTGAAGAATTGCCTTTATACCCTTATCTATCTCATGGAAACTTGGCATTTCCTTACCAAGGTATAAAATTAGAAACGCAAAGTTACCTTCGCTATTGTTAAAAACATGATGTTTGTTAAGTCGGTAAGCTTCGCGAAGCAATCTTTTTATGCGGTTTCTTTGAACGGCACTTTTGAAGTTCTTTTTGGGTACAGCCACACTGGCTTTGATCCTTGAATCCATTGGTGCCTCTATAGGTAAATAGAGCAGTTTCAAGGGGAAAACCGTGAGGTGTTTCCCTTCGTTAAAAAGCCGTTCTATCAATTTCTTGCTTTTGAGCTTTTCTTTTTTAGGAAATGAGAAGTTGAGTTTTTCTACGCTACATGTTTTTATGAAATTGTTCCGAACAAGAACGATTTCTGATTTTAAATATCCAAAAAGACCGTATTTATTTTATACTGTAAAAGTAAAGAAAATTCGTTGCATGGGTTTTATGACAATTGTCATTTGTTCACGGAACAAAAAGGTTCTATCTTGTATGGATTAAAATCTATTTTACAATACCTTGCGCAAACAAATACAATTGAAATGGGAGAATTGAATGTTGAAAAATTAATTGGCAATCCTAACAAAGGATTATACTTAAAGCAGTTAATGGCCGATATAAAGGCATTGGAGATGATGCTTGAGCAGAACATGTTCGAGAAAGACATTTTGAGGGTAGGGGTTGAGCAAGAATTTTGTTTGGTGAACAAAGAATGGGAGCCGGTCAGTAATGCGGATAAGATATTGGCAAAATTGGACAGTAGGTATTTCACCTCTGAACTTGCATTATATAATCTAGAGATCAACTTGGAGCCCTTGGAGTTTAAAGGGGAGTGCTTTTCCGAACTGCACAAGAATTTAAACGCACTTTTGGACCAGGTTCAAGAGGTCGCCAACGAATTTGACACTAAACTTGTGCTTACGGGCATATTACCCACTATAGAAACAAGGCATCTGGACCTCTCTTATATGACGCCCCTAAAGCGTTATAAGGTTTTGAATGAAGCCATCACAGAGATTCGGAAAAACGATATTGAACTCCATATAAAAGGGGTTGATGAGTTGAACTTAAAGCATGATTCCATTCTTTACGAAGGTTGTAACACCAGTTTTCAATCACATTTGCAGATAGACCCGGATAATTTCGCTGACACGTACAACTGGGCTCAAGCTATTGCCGGACCGGTTTTGTCCATTTGTACCAATTCCCCAATATTAATGGGACGTGAACTTTGGGAGGAATCCCGTATTGCCCTTTTTGCGCAAAGTATAGATACCAGGGCGAGCACTTTTATCCTGAATGAAAGGGAATCCAGGGTAGGTTTTGGCAATGAATGGGCGCAAGGAAACGTAATTGATTTCTTTAAGGATTCGGTAATTCGATTCAGAAGCTTGGTCACCTCTGATTTCAAGACCGATAGTATTATGGAATTGGAAAGAGGGAATATTCCGAAATTAAAAGCTTTGAAACTGCATAATGGCACCGTTTATAAATGGAATAGGTTGTGTTATGGAACTTCAAATGGTAAACCGCATTTGCGCTTGGAAAATAGATATTTACCTGCTGGGCCGTCAACGGCAGATGAGATTGCCAACATGATGTTCTGGGTAGGGGTAATGAAAGGAAGGCCCAAGGAGTTCGATAATATCCATACCAAAATGGATTTCAAGGATGCAAAAAGCAACTTCTTCAATGCGGCCAGATATGGAATGGCAGCGCAGTTTTATTGGGGCGATTCCTTAATCTCAAGTCATGATCTTATTTTGGATCACTTACTTCCAATGGCCTATAGGGGGTTGTACAGTATGAATGTCGCTCCTAAAGATGCGGAACATTATTTAAGGATCATTAAACGGCGCGTACGATCGGCCAATGGATCAAGATGGATGGTTGAAGGATTTCGAAAATTGCAGAAAGACTTTAAAATTTCGGACGCATTGAAAATATTGACCGCAACCATTTATGAGCGGCAGCAAAAAGGCTACACGATAGACGCTTGGCAACTGCCAAGAGGGGATGAGTTTAAAATTCCGAAGTCGGACAGGAAAGTGGGTGAGCGTATGAACATCAGAACCATAACCGCCCAGGAAAATGATAGTTTAGAGCTGGTATTGCGCATGATGCAATGGAAGAACATACATCATGTTCCAATTCTTGATAACCACATGGATTTAGTGGGACTTCTAACTTGGACCGATGTTGGTAAGTATTTGGACAGGACTGAAGACCATGGGGAAAATATAAAAAATATTATGCAGCGGGAATTGGTAACCGTTACCGCGAGCACACCCTTGGAGGAAGCCCAGAAGCTGATGCAGAATCGTAAGATCAATTGCTTACCCGTTGTCAAGGAAAAAAAGCTTGTTGGTATTATCACCTCCAATGATTTTTAACAGATGATCGAAGCCCCGAATCCTAAAATAGACGTAAAGACCAAACGTTTCATTGGTCATATTCGAGGCAAACATCCCGGACCTACCTTGATTTTTTTCGGAGGAATCCATGGGAACGAAAAATCTGGCGTAACGGCACTCGAAAATGTCTTTAAAGAACTGGAGAATAATGCTTTTACCTATCATGGCAGTATTTATGGATTAAAAGGCAATCTACCTGCCTTGTTAAAAGGCAAAAGATTTCTCGAGAAAGATTTAAATCGAATATGGACGAAGTCCAATATCAATGGCCTCAAAGAAGGAAAAAATAGGGACTTGTTGATTGAAGAAAAGGAATTACTTGAGATCCATGGCCTTATTCAGGATATATTGGAACTTGAAAAAGGCCCCTTTTACTTTATCGATTACCACACCACTTCAAGCAAGACCCTGCCTTTTATTACCATCAATGATGCACTGATCAACAGAAGGTTCTCAAAACTCTTCCCAGTACCCATTATTTTGGGAATCGAGGAGTATTTAGAAGGGCCATTGTTAAGCTACATTAACGAAAGGGGTTACGTTTCCTTAGGATTTGAGTCAGGTCAGCATACCGAAGAAATGGCTATCAAGAACAGTATTGCCTTTACTTGGTTGGCCATGGTCTTTAGTGGGTTTTTGCACAAGGGCGATATCAAGGACTTTCAGAAGTATTACGGCCAACTTCAAAAATCAGCTGAAAACAATTCCAATTTTTATGAAATAGTGTATCGCCATCCGATTGATGACATTGATGGTTTCAAAATGATGGAAGGGTTTCGAAGTTTTGAGGAAGTCATTCAAGGAACCCCATTGGCCATTGAAAAGGATGAATTTATTCTCGCAGAGAAAGACGCCATAATTTTTATGCCCTTGTATCAGGAACAGGGGGAGGAAGGTTTTTTCCTGATACGAAAATTACCGATCTGGGTACTTGCGCTCTCGGCTTTTTTGAGAAGAACAAAGTTTGGTTCCCTACTTCAAGTCTTGCCCGGTGTTTCTTGGGCGAACAAAGAAAAAGAATTGCTTCTGGTGAACACCAAGATCGCCCAATTTTTCACAAAACCGTTCTTTCACCTTTTAGGGTATAGAAATCGCGTATTGGACAAGACCTATTTTATCATGAACAATAGAGAACTCACAGCCAGAAACGAAATGTACCGAAAAACCTGGTGGTACAGGATTACCATCTGGATGTCATCCTAATTTAAAGCTAAACTTTCCTTTATTCCGAGGGTTGCCAAAAATTATTTTCAAGAGCAATATCTGCCATCAATTGCGAAGGATCTATCATGATCGCCCGTATGGCATCCAGGGGTTTGTCAACTATAAAACCGAAGGTGGGATATGCCCATGGCCAATCGGGTAGTACGGTTCTCTTTATCTCTTGATACGGATTGGCTTTCTCACCACGCATCATGCGCAAAGGCGCATAAAAAGTTTCGCGGCTACCATCGTTATAAACCACTAAGATATCCAAGGGCATGGGCATTGACCCAATCCTCTCCATGGTAACCTTTGTTTTTGTTCCATCGGCCGCGACTTCCTTTAGGCCATAATCTATGGTATTCGTTGTTTGCGTCCAATCCGTTAAATACCAGTCCAGTTCCATACCCGATACCTTTTCGGCCGTTCTTTTAAAATCATTTGGCGTCGGATGCTTGAATTTGAAATCGTTATAGTATTTTCTTAAGGTCTGCATTAATTTATCCTGTCCGATGATATATCCCAATTGGGCAAGGAATACCCCGCCTTTACTGTAAGCCGAGAGGCTATAGGCAAAACTGTTGTCATAACGATCGGCATGGGTAGTTTGCGGCTGTTCTTTCCCTGAAAGCGCTAATCTACGATAGCCATTATAACTATTTTCAAAGGGGTTTTCTTTGTTTTGTTCCATAATCTCGTTCATGCATAAGGTAGCGATGAACGTTGTAAAGCCTTCATCCATCCACTCATGTTTGGATTCATTGGTGGCCAATACCTGTTGAAACCACGAGTGTGCCAATTCATGTGTCATAACACCGACCAAACTACCAAATTTTCGACCCCCTGTAATCAAGGTACCCATGGCATATTCCATTCCCCCATCACCCCCATGGATTACGGAATATTGTTCATAGGGATATTTCCCGATATTATTGCTGAAGAATTCCATGGCCTCAGCTGTTTTGGGCTGTAGTTTCTTCCAGTTTTCAATAATTTCAGGGTCGTTTTTATAAAAGAAATGTAGTACGGGACCATTCTCCATTTTTAAGGTGTCATGAATGAAATCGGGATCTGCGGCCCACATAAAATCGTGCACCATTGGGGCTTTAAAATGCCAGGTAAGTGTCTTTCCTTTGGGTTTCTTGACTTTGGTTCCCTGAGTTTCATATCCATGTCCGATTTCTTGGGGATTCTGCAGGTATCCCGTTCCGCCCACGACGTACTCCTTATCCAAGGTCAGTTTTACGTCAAAATCGCCCCATACGCCATGAAATTCCCTCGAAATGTATGGATCGGCATGCCACCCTTCAAAATCATATTCAGCCATTTTAGGATACCACTGGCTCATAGAGAGCACTATCCCCTCCTCATTGTTACGTCCCGAACGACGGATCTGTAAAGGAACCTGTCCCTTAAAATCCATTTTAAAAATGGTTTTGCCTCCCGAAGGAATCGGTTGGGCCAAATCAACGACCAAAATAGTGCCCTCCTCATTAAACGTGACATTTTCACCATCCTGGGTTAGGGAGGCGACATGTAAATAACCTATTTCATCAGGCATTAAAGCAGCTATTCTACTTTTGCCTTCCTTCATCATCCTACCATCGGGATCTTCGATATTCTCGATTCGAACATCCATTTCGCTGCCTGGTTGAAAGGCATTGGAGTATAAGTGAAAATATACACGGGATAATTCATCGGGCGAATTGTTGGTGTATATCAATTTTTGTGTTCCTGTATATCGGTAATTTTCTACATCCATATCAACTTCCATCGTATAGGCCACATGTTGTTGCCAATATCCGTTGGAAATCTGTGCTTTTGCGATTATACCATAGCCCAATAGGGCTATCAAGAGCGCTGTTTTTTGTATTTGCATAAAATGGTACCTTTTATTTTCCACGGGCCATGGTTCTGGCCATGAGCAATGCGTTATAGGCATTCACAATTTTACCTGACTTACTTATTTTGTCCAATGTGCTGCTTGTGGAAGCATCCCCACCCAATATAACGGCGGTCTTCGTACCAAGCCCTGATTCAAGTATGATCTTCTTCACTTGGGGAGCACTTAAACTTGGATACTGTGACCGAACCAATGCCGCAACACCCGCTACCGCTGGTGAAGCCATTGAAGTCCCCGGCATGAATTCATATTCATTATGTGGTACAGTTGAGTAAATATCTGTACCTGGCGCAAAAATATCGACATTTATTGCCCCATAGTTCGAATATGAGGCTAGCATTTCAGAACCATATTTAGGGTCTAAAGCTCCAACGGTTATTACATTGTCGGCAAATTCCGGGCCATTGTTTATTTGGTCATTTGGAAAATTCGGATTTTTGGGATCATCCAAATCAACACCATCATTACCTGCAGCATGCACAATCAATACGTCTTTTGAGGCTGCATATTTTATGGCATCATACACCCAATCGGCATTAGGGGAAAATGATTTGCCAAAGCTGCAATTAATGATTTTCGCACCATTATCAACGGCATACCTTATACCCAAGGCAATATCCTTATCATACTCATCGCCATTCGGAACGGCACGAATGCTCATTATTTCGACATTATTGGCAACCCCGTTTGCTCCGAGGCCATTATTCCGTTCTGCGGCAATAATACCCGCAACATGGGTACCATGGCTTTCATCTTCAACCCTATTCTGGGGATTACCGTTGCCATATTTTGTGTCCATAAGGTCATAAGGATCGTCACCGACCACTTTTCTTCCATCAAAATCAACGTTGAGGTTGTAATTCAATTGTTCTGTAAAATGCTTTAAACCATTTTCCAAGTCTTCCATTAATTCAGGGATGCTATCTGCATAGGAGTACATTTGTGTTAAAACAGCAACATTTCTTTGCATTTCTTCGGTATTGGCTTTAATACCGGAAAGGTCTTTTTTGGTATACTCTGTTTTTTCCAAATACTTTTTTACGGCAGCATCCGCATTTTTCACGGCCTGTAATATTTGTTCATAATTTTGTTTATTGGCAAGGGCTTCTCGATATTCCTTGTCCAATTCGGCTTTGGCCCTGGCCTGTAAACTGGGATCACCGGTTTTTAACCTAATGATCCTCGCATATTCCAATTGCTCATTATAGGATTCACCCAACAAGTTGTATCCATGAATATCATCGATATACCCATTATTGTCATCATCGATATTATTGCCGGGTTTTTCTTTTCTATTCGTCCATAAAACATCATCCAAATCTTCATGATCAAGGTCAATTCCAGAATCAAGGACAGCGACAATGACCTTGGTCCCCTTCTTGTTGCCAATAATATCGGTATAGGCCTTATCAACGCTCATGCCCGGAATGGTGTCAGTAAGTAAGTCTGCATGTCCCCATGACTTTTTTTGGCTTTCGGTCAAATCGCTAACCTTTAGCGGCATAGAGTCGATGTTTTCAACCGGTGTGGAAACAATAGTGGTCGCCCCACAACCCATTAGGATGCTCGCGGCAAAAAACCCTATGAAGGGCCTGTAAAATTTCTGTGTCATTTATTAAAACTTTGTTATTGTCTTTGTATTGAGTTTGATATGTTAGGAGATGTAGCAGAACACCTTGCTGTAATCATGGGATAAACGAACAAAATTGACTTATTATTTCAATTGAATACCTCATCAAAGGTGTGTATTTCGTTTAAGCGCACCCCTTTAACTGTATCTTTAAGGGTACAGATTTGATTGTGAGCATCATGTTCCAAGAAAAGGTAATAGTCTTTCGCAACGGCCTCATTCATAAACACCTGTTTCTCTTCCATACTCAATAGTGGCCGTGTATCATAACCCATGACATAAGGGACGGGAATATGTCCCGCAGTAGGCACCAGATCAGCGGCAAAAACCAAGGTCTTTCCCTTATATCGGATGTGGGGTAGCATTTGCTTATCCGTATGTCCATCAACAAATAATATGCCAAAACCCAATTCAGATTCTTCGAGAAAGGTGCTTTCACCTCGGGCAATGAATCGTAACTGTCCACTCTCTTTCATGGGCCTTAGATTCTCATCTAAGAAAGAGGCTTTTTCCCTTAAATTTGGTTCAATGGCCCATTGCCAATGGTCTTTATTGGTCCAAAAATTGGCGTTTTTGAATGCAGGTTCATACCCGGTCCGGTCTTTATTCCATTGTACACTTCCGCCACAATGATCAAAATGAAGATGCGTCATAAAAACATCGGTGATGTCATCGCGATGAAAACCGTATTTCGCCAAGGATCCATCTAGGGTATGGTCGCCCCATTGATAGTAATACCCAAAAAATTTATTGGATTGCTTGTTTCCCATGCCGGTATCGATGAGAATCAATTTTCCGCCATCTTCGACCAATAGGCTTCTTGCGGCCATATCAATCATATTATTATTGTCTGCGGGATTGGTGGAATTCCAGATTGATTTGGGAACAACGCCGAACATTGCCCCGCCGTCTAATTTAAAATTACCGGTTTCTATAGGATATAAATTCATTCTAATAATAAAGGGACCGCAAATTAAGAAAAGCGCAGGGTATATTTATATCACAAGCTGTTTTATAACTGGTTTTTAACAAAATTACAGTTGTTCTTGGGGTATTTGCACCAATCCACAGAGTTGCTGTCCAAAATATAGCATCGCTTTGATTTCCTGTACACTTAAAAGTCTTTCTTTCTTAAGGATAAGTAAGGTAGTCCCACTTGACTCAATATGGTAATAGGGGTGACTTTCCAAAAACAAGATCAATTCATCGGTAAACAAAGAATGAATAGCCTTGTTGTTCTCACCACTAAGAAAAAAGCGCTTGTTAAAGTCAGGATGGTTATCAATGGTAATATCCTTGAATCCCTCTAACCCATATTTAAAATCCAGGAGCCCTTCTTTGTCCAATGTAAAAAAGGGAATATCAAAATCAAGATTAATGTGCATTACTGTTGTTTTCACAACCTCTTTGGCAATGAAAGCCCCTTCGGTAAATTCAACATCGAACAACATATACCTTTCATTTTCCTCTTTTAATGTGTTATATATATAAGGTATTTCCCTTGTCTTGAAAAACACGAACTTGTTCAAGAAAGCCGTATCGGTATTTTTTTCGGCGGCATAGGACATATGAAAATCATTGGCAGTAGCTTCAAGTAGCGTTTGTCTTTTTGTAAAATAGCGTTCAATGGGCTTTAGCTTATCCAGGGGTATGATTTTGCGTATGGCGAAGGGGTGGTGCGAATCGGCCTCATGTTTATCGAGTCCAATCAGCTCAATATTACCTCCTTTTTTGGCAAATGTCTCCGTATAGCTCTCTAATCCCTCCATGACCGTATGGTCGACGAAGTTACAAAGTGAGAAGTCAAGAATCACATCTTGGTCTTCCGGAACCATATCCAATTTCCTTTTTAACTTATAAAAATTGATGAACGTACAAAAGTATTTGACACTCACATAAAAGTTACCCACATCCTTCTCTTTGTACAAAAGAATGTTGGGCTTTGCCACATGGGACAGGAAGAAGGCGATATTCTTATTGATAATGGCATGTATAATGAAGGTGATTAGAATGCCCGCACTTATTCCCGTAATCAGATTAGTGTATAGGGTAGTCAATAAGGTAGTCAAGAAAATGATGATTTGCTCCTTTCCTATTTTTGCGATTTTATTAATGGTTTTTGGGGTCGCGAGTTTATAGCCCGTATACACTAAAATCGCCGCCAATGCGGCCAGGGGGATTTTTCGAAGTTGGTCTTGAAAAAGCACCACAAAAAGAATTAAAAACAACGCATGGAAAAAATTGGAGGATCTATTGGTAGCGCCGTTGTTCACGTTGACCGAACTTCTAGCAATGACGGTCACTACATTAAGACCACCCAGAAAACCACTCAATGTGGTTGCCAATCCTAGCGCTTTTAAATCCTTGTTTACATTAGAACGCTTACTTTGGGGGTCTAATTTATCGACGGCCTTAATACTCAATAACGATTCGATGCTTGCTATTAGGGTAATAGCTACAACGGCTACAATGAAATCACCATGCATGGCCTTTGAAAAATCGGGAAAGGCCAGATTCTGGATCACATTATCGGGAATACTGAGTAAATGGGATTCGCCTAAAGGATACGGGATGTTCAGGGCTGAAAAAAGATAGCCCAATCCCACGGTCAAAATCAGAATCCACATGGGGGCCGGTACCAAATGGAAATATTCATTCCTGATCTTTGAATAAAAAGCCATGATCAATAAACTCACAAAGCCTATCGCGGCAGCGAATAGGGCTGGGGGGTCAAAAGTTTGGAAGAGGTTGAAAACCCCCTTCGGAATTTCAGCCAAAAGAACTATAATACTTCCGGTTTCATGATTGTGGCCGATCATAATATGAAACTGTTTTGCAATGATTCCCAAGCCTATGGCCGCCAACATACCTTCAATGGCCGATGCCGGAAAAAAATCGGCCATACGCCCCATTTTTAAAAACCCCAACAATACCATCAATACCCCTGAAACCACTATGGCCGCCAATGTAAATAAATACCCTTGGTACATATCACCATTCCCTAATGTGGTAATGGCCCCCATAAGTACAATGACGAGGCCATTTCCAGGGCCGGTTATAGTTACATTGGACCCTCCCAGCACGGAGACAACCACCCCGCCCACCACAGCTGCAATGATACCCGAAATAGGAGGTGCCTCACTGGCCATCGCCAAACCTAACCCTAAAGGAAGGGCAATCAGGGAAACCACAAAACCCGAAAAAATATTCTTGGGTAGTGCCTTAAAAAAAATCTTGGTATGGTTGGTTTTTGGCGACAATGTTTATCTTCTGATTATCAATAGATCGGTTGGTAAATCGGCTAAAATATGTTCTAGATCATGTGGGAATATACGAGAAAGCAATCCAATTTTTGTCGGTGCGTTCATGACCAATAGATCTGCCCGCACCACCTCGGCATAATGGCCGATGGAATACCCTCTTTTGCCGAATATACTTTGGGTCTTGACCTTAACGCTACCGGTCAAGGTACTGGGCAACTCGGCTATTATCTTCCGTACCCGGGATTCTTCACGGTGCTTAAGGCGTTCTTTAACCAGGTTTACCTTTTTTAAGGTGCGATCATCCTGTACGGTTACGTGTAGTTCCTTTTGCCCTATCTCCTCGACAATGGTCAATTGTTGACTTCCCAATGCGTTGGCCATATAAAAGGCATCGGCAATGGCCAAAGGGGTATCAGGTGCATTCAAGCCATTGACCACAACATGCTTACATGGAACCCGCACGGCTGATGGTTTGATCAAAAGGAGCACTGAGCAACTGACCCTTCTTGTTAATTTTCGTGCAATGGACCCCACATAAAACTGGAACATGTTTTCATGTTGTCGGGCCCCGAGAATCAACAGATCTATATGATTCCGAACACAGGTATCAAAAATAATATCGTAGGGTTTGCCCGTTCGCCAAATGATATCTATAGCCAAGTGCTTATGTTCAATTTCAGAGATGATTTCATTTATCTTGGTCAGTTTGTCAACAGTTTTGTCTCCAACATGCAATAAGATCAACTTTGCATTTAAAAAGTGGGCAATTCGTGCCGTTTCCAAAACATTCACCTTGAGCGAGGGAGAATATGCAAAGCCGAATAATATGGTCTTAAAAGGATGAATTTCGGCTGGCATGGGTTTGGTTTGAAAGTCCAAGATAGCACAATATAAATTAAGGAAATTGCGGAGGGTATAAATTGTAGATTAGGTAATAAAACGGTATTTTTCGTTAAAATTTGATTCATGATTGAATTAGCTGGAATCGTAATCCTGGGAATCATTGCGCAATGGGTGGCCTGGCGTTTTAAATTACCTGCCATTTTACCGCTTATATTGATCGGGTTACTTGTAGGGCCCTTTGCCACATTATTTACCGAAGATGGAAGCAAATTGATAGAACCCATTTGGAATGGCCGAAAAGGACTTTTCCCAGGTGAGGGCCTTTATTATTTTGTATCCTTGGCTATCAGTGTTATTCTTTTTGAGGGTGGATTGACCCTAAAACGTTCTGAAATCAGAAATGTGGGGCCTGTAATCACAAAATTGATCACGGTAGGTTCCCTCGTCACATTTTTTGGGGCAGGTTTGTCGGCTCACTATATTTTTGGATTAAGCTGGCAAATATCCTTTTTATTCTCTTCTTTGATAATTGTTACTGGCCCGACTGTGATAACGCCCATCCTAAGGAACATACCCTTAAAGAAGGATGTTTCTGCCGTTTTAAAGTGGGAAGGAATCCTGATCGATCCCATTGGTGCGTTGGTGGCGGTATTGATTTTTGAGTTTATAAGCGTAGGGGAAGATCAGGCCTATACCATGACCGCCTTGATCGAATTTGGAAAAATCCTGCTTTTTGGTTTTACATTCGGATTTACTTTTGCTCATGGCTTGGCCTTTACCATTAAGAAAAACCTTATTCCACATTACTTACTTAACGTTGTATCGCTCTCGGTGGTCTTATTGGTCTTTGTAGAGTCCGATATCTTTGCCCATGAGTCGGGTCTTTTGGCCGTGGTGGTCATGGGTATGGTCCTAGGCAATATGGATTTGCCCAATATAAAAGAGTTGTTGTATTTTAAGGAATCGCTGAGCGTATTGCTCATCTCCATCCTTTTTATCTTGTTGGCCGCCAATATCAATATGGCCGATCTAGCGTTGATCTACAATTGGAACACAGTAATTCTTTTCGCCATAGTGGTCTTTTTGATACGGCCTTTGGCGGTTTTTATAAGTGCAGCGGGGTCAAATCTAAAATTCAATGAAAAGTTGTTTATCGGATGGGTGGGCCCAAGAGGTATCGTGGCTGCCGGTATTGCCTCACTCTTTGGTTCTAAATTGGTGTTGCGGGGCGAGAGCGGGGCGGAATTTATAACCCCCTTGGTTTTTATTATCGTGTTGGGAACGGTTTTGCTCAATGCCACCACGGCACGATTTTTTGCGAAGATTGTAGGGGTGTTCCTTACGAAATCTGAGGGT
Organism: Maribacter sp.; assembly: GCF_049667165.1. Classification (GTDB taxonomy): domain Bacteria; phylum Bacteroidota; class Bacteroidia; order Flavobacteriales; family Flavobacteriaceae; genus Maribacter_A. The sequence continues at coordinate 13,426 of NZ_JBATHS010000411.1, read as the reverse complement.
ATCGTTATTATTGGAGCGTCTAAGGTATCGCGCTTAATAGGTCATTATTTAAAACAGAACAATAGACATGTCGTTCTTGTCGATAATAATGATACCAATATCAATAAGGCGAAAAAGATAGGATTGGAAGCTTTTACGGCCAATATTTTTTCCGATTCCCTTACCGATAATATCGAATTGAACGATGTCGGGTATTTAATGGCCCTTACGGGCAACTCGGACATCAACAAATTCGCCATCAAAAAGTTCGAAAAGGAATTTGGTGAAAATGGATCGTTTCGTTTGGTGGATACCGATGAAATGAACGACCCTGAAAACAATCCCAAAGAAGGCTTATTTTCACATACAGATGACTTTATAAAGTTAAGTGAGGCAGCAAGAAAATACCCCGCTATACACGAAATAGCCTTGGACAATCATAAGCATTATATGGATTTGATCGATATTACCAAGACCGATGAGGATATTATCCCAATTTTTTTAAAGACACCCGATGGGGAATTGAAGATCATTTCTTCCTATAGTGATCAGTTCAAGGATATTAAAAAAGGGTATAAGTTGGTCTATCTTGGTAAGATGTTCGACATAGACGAGACCGCCCTAAAAACCGAGGTCGCCGTGAATTGACGCCCTACTTGGTTATCACCAATACCCAAGGGCCACTGTCTGGTGCTTTGAAATGATTCTTTGTCACTATTCCCATTTGTTTCGGGAGACCCGTTTTTGGGTCTATCCATGTATACCCCATGTTTTTGGGCAAGCCATTGATTGTAAGCTCACCCCCATTCTTTAAAAAGGAAATATACAATGCACCTTCTTTGATCAATATAGGTTTACCTTCGGCCAAATCCCATCTTTTTTCAATATCCCCTATATCGAGGTTCTTGGTAATCTTCCCAATGAGGCCCACATAGGTTGACCCCTCTAAATGCAACGCCCCTTCCCATGATAATGGTTGGTCGGTCCAGGCATCCCATCCTTTTTCATCGGGTGTAACTTTCCATTGCCAAAGACTTGCGGCCCCGTAAACCACACCCATGGTGCCCCCATGCATTAATTGCATCCAAGCTTCTTCGCCCTGCCACCAACCAAGTCCATTTTGACCGTTGTTCATACCCTCGTAAGTAGGTTCCCCATTGGCAACTGCCTTGGTGGGTTTATTGTCGTACATGCGTTCTACCTTATGGTATAGATGTTCCCCATCGTGTCCGGTTTGTGCCCATTGAAAGTCTAACCATGCCTTATCTTGAAACGATTTGTTATAGTGAAAACAATGGGAACGATCCCCATTGGCCCAAGTAGCCAAATAATCATCACAAGGATTGTAATGGATTCCGACAGGTTGTTGGTAACAATCCCATAGATCTAGCATTTCCCCACTTTCCTGCACCCCCGGATCTTTACCGTTATGATCTCCGGCTATTAGCCATATTGCGGGCATACTCCCATATCTGGCTAAAAGATATTTGGTATAACGTACATATTCCTGGGGGTTGATGTTACTTCCCAATACCTGTAATCCTTTCCAGCCAAAGCCATGGAAAACGGGTTGATAGACCGGTACAATTTCATGATCGATGAGAATTTGCACCAATGAATCATAATACTGAAAGTAGTCAATGTTCATTTTACTTAGGTGCCCCTCCGATAAATCCGAAAAAGCCCTCTTAAAGCCCATGGCGACGTTGCGTTCGTTTGGCCCCTCTGCTTTGGTGTCTGGTTGAAGGGTCATCATCAATGCCGCATTGAATCCCTTTTGTTGTCGGTCTTTGGCATAAGTATCAACTTGTTCCTTGGTGGCCCGAAAGGGTATCGCCCAAGGGGTGTCGCCTACCATTAAAAAGGATTTGCCGGAATGGTGCATCAGATTTCGATGTCCTTTGGTCATTTTTAACGGTCCATGGCCAATCAATCTGTTATTACCTGAATAGGGGATTGATTTGAATGTACCCGTTTGTCCATTAAGTCCTGCATCGTTTGTATTGGAAGCAAAGGATGTCCAGGTCCAGGTTTGATCCGCATCAATTGGGGCAAAACGAATTTTCCAGGTGTTCTCGCCGTCCCAGAATGCCGGTCTTACCAAGGAATCCCCTTTTTGGTTGGTAAAGGTACCCCAGACGTCAACATCGGTATAAGGATTAGGATACTCCCTTGAGGTGGTCAAGGTAATTTCATAGGTCGTCCATTGGGGAATTTCATCAAGACTTTCCTGACAAGAGGGAAAAAACCCCAGCAGCATCGAGACAATTGATATAAGAATACGTTTCATGGTACATTCTGATGGTAGGGGAAAGATACAAAATTTCAGAAGTTGGCTAATGCCACTTATACTTTTACAATCTATCCTGCAAAAGGCTCTGCCAACCATACGGTAACAGTAATATCGTCAAGGGCGATTTCATAATTCTTACCTGCAACCAGGTTGAAGAAATGGATGGAGGATTCTCTTTTTATTTTATTGGCCAACATGGCGGTGTCTATTTCACCGCTATCCTGTTTCCATATAAAAATTGAATTTTCCTCCACCTGTATAATACGGTGTTTGGCCGTAAACTGAGCGATATAAAGTGTCATTACAAAAGAAATTTTGGTACAAATGTAGCGCGGAATTTCGAAAACATCGGTAAGAAAAAAATGCAAATTTAGAAATATCGATGAATAGCCAAATTCGCGTAAGACCAATAGAACACAGGAAAAGCGAAGTTTTATCGTCATAGTCGATGATACGGTCTACTTTGTTAAGGCGAAGAAAATTGATAAGGGACTAAAAAATAATCCTATGGAAGGGGTCGGTACCTAATCGTTCAACTTTAGAACCGCCATAAATCGTTGTTGGGGTCTTTTGACTTTCTCGATTTGGAGTGACGTATATTTATGACGAATCTTGTTATTATGATTAGACACTTACTACTGTAAAGTCGTTTTTCACAACATTATTTCATTAAAGAAGCACTATTCGGCAATATGCCAAATGGGTTTGCGTTAAGTTCTCATAATCAAACATTAACCAATATTTTTATTATGAAAAAAACCATTTTATTTATGGCCTTGGCGGCTACAGTAGCTTTTACAAGTTGCAACAAAGATGACGATGACAAAAAATGCGACTCTTGCACAGCACAGGGACAAAAAATTGAAATATGTGATAACGGTGACGGTACCTATTCAATGACTGGTAGCTCAGAAATAATTAACGAAGAGGATCTAGCTGGATTAACTCCAAAGCAAATTGTAGACTTGGCATGTGCAGCGGCCAATATGACACCTTAACCAGTAATTTATAAAATTCTAGAGTACCAAAGCCCCAAGTTCAACGACTTGGGGTTTTTTTAATCGTTCAATTTCAACACCGCCATAAACGCTTGTTGGGGTATTTCAACATTGCCGACTTGGCGCATTCGTTTCTTTCCTTTTTTCTGCTTTTCCAGAAGCTTACGCTTTCGTGAGATATCACCTCCATAACACTTTGCCGTAACATCCTTTCGCAGGGCTTTGATTGTCTCCCTGGATATGATTTTTGCCCCTATAGCGGCCTGTATGGGGATATCAAATTGTTGACGTGGTATTAATTCCTTGAGTTTTGAGCACATTTTTTTGCCAATGTTAGCGGCATTGTCGGCATGTATTAAGGCCGAAAGGGCATCGACAGGCTGGCCATTCAAAAGAATATCGACCCTGACCAATTTTGAAGCTCGCAATCCAATTGGTGTATAATCAAAAGAGGCATACCCTTTGGAAACGGTTTTTAAGCGATCATAGAAATCAAAGACAATTTCCGCCAAGGGCATATCGAAATTCAGCTCCACTCTTTCTGTCGTTAAGTAGGTTTGATGGGTGATAAGTCCCCGTTTTTCAATACACAATGACATGACATTGCCCACAAAATCGGCTTTTGTGATAATGGTCGCTTTTATATAGGGTTCTTCAACCCGATCAATTGTTGAAGGATCAGGAAGATCGGATGGGTTGTTTACAATTAAAGGGGTATCGGGATTTTTCCGGGTAAATGCATGGTAACTTACGTTGGGTACCGTAGTAATAACGGTCATGTCAAATTCGCGCTCCAGACGTTCCTGAATGATTTCCATATGCAACATGCCCAAAAAGCCACAGCGAAAACCAAAGCCAAGGGCCGCACTACTTTCCGGCGTATAGACCAAAGAAGCATCATTTAGTTGAAGCTTTTCCATTGAAGAACGTAATTCCTCAAATTCCTCTGTGTCCACAGGATAAATTCCGGCAAAAACCATTGGTTTAACATCCTCAAACCCAGCAATGGGATTTTTTGTAGGATTGGCAGAATCGGTAATCGTATCACCAACCTTAACCTCCCTTGCGTCTTTGATACCCGTAATCAAATATCCAACATCTCCCGCTTTTATAACTGGTTTAGGGTGTTGGGTTAATTTCAAGGTTCCTACCTCATCCGCAAAATAACTTTTATCAGTGGCAACAAATTTTATTTTCTGGCCCTTTTTTATTTCACCGTTGATTACTCGAAAATAAGTCTCAACACCTCGGAAAGGATTATAAACTGAATCAAAAACCAACGCTTGCAAAGATTCATCCAAGTTCCCCTTTGGTGGAGGGATGCGTTCTATTATGGCTTCCAGAATTTCACCTATCCCAATTCCTGTCTTTGCACTTGCAGGAATAACATCTTCTGGTTTACAACCTAAAAGGTCAACAATATCATCGGTTACTTCCTCCGGACTAGCACTGGGCAAATCAACTTTGTTCAAAACCGGAATGATCTCTAGGTCATTTTCAAGAGCCAGATAAAGATTACTTATGGTTTGGGCCTGAATACTTTGGGCCGCATCAACGACCAAAAGCGCTCCTTCACAGGCAGCGATGGAACGGGAGACTTCGTAGGAAAAATCAACATGTCCCGGGGTATCGATGAGGTTCAAGGTATATTGTTCACCTTTATAGGTATAGTCCATTTGAATCGCATGGCTCTTAATGGTAATACCACGCTCCCGTTCAAGATCCATATTATCGAGCAATTGTTCCTTTTTTTCGCGTTCTGTGACAGAACCGGTAAAATCAAGTAACCGGTCGGCCAAGGTGCTTTTTCCATGGTCAATATGGGCGATAATGCAAAAATTTCGTATGTTCTTCAACTACTCTTAGGATTTAATATAAGTTATAAAGGGCCTTAATTCCATAAAAGACATGGTCTTTTGGAAATGCAAATATAATGTAAAATAAACCGTGGCCGATTTGGGTTTTTTATTTTATGAAAAGGCAGGTTTTTTAACGGATAATCGTTGAGACGCACATATTTTTGTAGGATTATACGGTTTTTAATTGTTAAATTTACGCGCCAATCGAAAGTTTACGTGAATTATCGAATACCCATCTTACTTTGTTTAAGCCTTATTTCCAGTTCTTATCACCTGCGTGCCCAAGAATTTTCAATACAAGGGAAGGTTCTCAGTAAGGAAAAGGAAGCTATTTGGTTGGCTAATGTGTTATTATTAAGTCCCTTGGATACGCTTTTGATCAATGGTTCCTCCTCTGACGAAAAGGGGGTGTTCAAGATCACCAATGTACCCCCGGGCAAATATCTTCTTAAGGCCAGTTACCTTGAAAATGAATCTGACTATTTGAATATCGATGTGACTTCAGATTCCGATATTGGGGAAATTTCAATCTCCAACTACGCCCAAGCATTGGATGAGGTCATCGTGTCAACCCAAAAACCAAGGATCGAACGCAAGGTTGATCGCTTGGTATTCAATTTGGACAATACGGCCCTCTCTGACGGTGATATTTGGGAAGCCCTGAAACGAGCACCAGGGGTGGTGGTCATCAACAACCAACTTTCAGTAAATGGCAACAAGGATATTGGCATCATGATCAACGGAAGGAAAGTGAACCTACCCCGGGCCGATGTGATCAACCTTCTTTCGGGTACTTCGGCCAGCAATGTCGAATCGATCGAGGTGATTACCAATCCACCCTCAAAATATAGCGCGGAAGACGGTATGCTGATAAACATCAATATGAAGAAGAACCTCATTGCGGGATATAATGGGGCTATATTCAATCGGTATACCCAAGGTGTTTATCCCAAACATACGCTCGGTATGGATCATTACTTTAAGGGTAATAAGGCCGGGCTATCCGTGAATTACAGTTTCAATAAGGAGAAATGGCTTACCCAATACACTGATATCACCAACTTTATCGAAGAAGGTGCAATCAGGTCGACATGGGAAGCGGAAGAGGATTATATTCGAAGACGGGAACGGCATAATTTCAATGCGTTTTTCGATTACAATTTCAACGATAGAAACTCCTTGTCGTTTTCTACCCTAAATCAATGGAATCCCAAGGTATCCAGACTATACAATACCGTAACCCAGATCAGTGATGCCAGCGGTGCGGATGCATCTAGTTTTATCACATTGAACGATTCTGATGAAAACCAGATCAACACTTCTTTTTATATCGATTTTGTACACCAATTCAAAAACAAGGGGGCTGAATTATCTTTCAACACCCATTATACCTATTATGATTATGAACGTGGTCAGGATTTGAACACTGACTTCTTTAATGTAGATGGCACCCTTACCGATCAAAACGATTTTTTGACCAATAACATGCAGAAAATTAACCTATTTAGTTTTCAGGCTGATTTTGTAACACCTTTGGGAGCCGACTCTAAATTTGAAACAGGTGTCAGATTCGCCAGCATTCACTCTAAAAGTATTATCGAACAATCGGGATTTGATCGTGACCAGGCAGGTATTGACCCTACGGCATCCGCGGAGTTCGATTATGATGAGAGCATTTTTGCGGGGTATGGCAGTTTTGACACAAAATGGGACAAATGGGATTTTAAAGCCGGTCTTAGGGGGGAGTACACCCTTACGACAGGATCTTTGGATGTGACCAATACGGTTAAGAAAAATGATTATTTCAAGGCTTTCCCCTCCCTTTCTTTAAAGTATACCCCCAACAGAAATCATGATTTCCATTATTATTATTATCGAAGGATTACACGGCCACGGTACAATAGTTTAAATCCTTTCCAGGTTTTTCAAAGCTATAATTCGATCGTGGAGGGCAACCCGGATCTCTTGCCTTCTTCAAGGCATTATATGGCCGGGGGATATACTTTAAAACGCGCATATACATTCGAGTTGTTCTATAAGAATAGGACAAACAACTATCAACTCCTTGTTTTTCAGGATAACGATAATGAGATTTTACGATTTATCAGTTCAAATGTTGATAAGGACATAGCCTATGGTTTTAATTTTAGTATCAGTAAGAATATCACCAACTTTTGGCATTTTTATTTTTTGGCCTCTACCTCCCACATCGAGAGTCGATTCACCGATTTGGATTCAGGACAATTGGTCAAAAATGATTTGTGGAACACCTATATTCGTTCCAATAGTGGGTTTTCGTTCTTAGCCGATAAAAGCCTTAAGGCCGATATCAGCATTCTTTATTCCTCCCCGGTGATTTTGGGGAATTCAAGACAGGAAGACTATTTTAAGTTTGGGATTTCCTTACGTAAAACCGTATTCAAGAACAATGGAAGCATCTCTTTGGGTATTGATGATATCTTCAATGAGGCCAGTTTGTTCAACACCAGAAAATACTTAAACCAAAATAGCACATCGTACTATAGGCCCGAGAGCAGATTGTTGGTGCTGGGTTTTAGATATAAATTCGGGAACACGAAAATACGCACCAATGAAAAGTCGAAAAATGTAGATGAGCGTGGCCGCATATAGTTAGGGTCAGAATTCCCCCATTAACCCAACACAAATCCCTAGGCCAACTAACAGATACACTCCGGCAGCAATAAAAAGTAGCTTGGCTGCTTTTTGTTTCCCTAAAGAACGGAGAAAATATGCGACTAGCAGCAATAAACCCAATGGAGCGAAACCCACTAACCCCAGCAGGAACATATTATTTTCACCAAAGATGGCTATATCGGACATACGAATAATAAATAATTCAAATTGTGCGGCCTAGGCCATTTTGGCCTCTAGTACGATTTAGTCTTGCCATTCTGCAATGAACAGATTGGTATCCCTACCCCCTCCATTGTTCCGGTTGCTCGAAAAGGCCAAGTACTTACCGTCATTGGAGAAAACGGGAAAGGCATCGAAGGTTTGACCATGGGTTACCCGCTCCAGATTTTTTCCATCGATATCGATCAAGTAGAGGTTAAAGGGAAATCCTTTCTCTGCCTCAAAATTGCTTGAAAAAAGTATTTTTTCCCCAGAAGGATGAAAAAATGGACTCCAATTGGCATTCCCCAAGAACGTCAATTGTTTTAGATCACTACCGTCTGCATTGCAGATAAAAAGTTCCATTTCAGTGGGTTGCACCAGTCCTTGCGCCAAAAGATCCTTGTATTCCTTTATGGCTTCCGGGGTTTTGGGTCGGGAAGCCCTAAAAATCAATTTAGTGCCATCAGGTGAGAAGAAGGCCCCTCCATCATACCCTAATTCGTCGGTAATCTGTTTCACATCGCTACCGTCCAAGTTCATGGTATAGAGTTCCAAATCGCCACTTCGTGTAGAAGTGAATACGATCTTATCCCCCTTGGGCGATACGGTAGCTTCCGCATCATAGCCCGGTTCATCGGTCAATTGGGCCGTGATATTCCCGCCCAGATCGGCCACAAAAATATCGAAGGAATCGTAGACGGGCCACACATATTTCCCATTTTTCCGCAAGGGTACCTCGGGGCATGCCGCATCGGCCAGGTGGGTAGACCCATACACAAAATGCTCATTATCTGGTAGAAAATACGCACAGGTGGTACGTCCCTTACCTGTGCTGACCATCGGAGGTTTTTTGTCCTTAAAGCTTTCGGAAACATCCATTAAGAACATCTGGTCGCATTGCAATCCCCAAGCTGCATTGTTCGATTGGAATATCATTTGCTTGTCATCAAAACTCCAATACGCCTCCGCATTGTCGCCACCAAAAGTAATTTGGCGAATGGATTTGAAATGTTTTTCCCCATCATAGATCAAGGTATCAGACCCGGCCATTAGCGAGGTAGGATTTTCCTTCTTTTCCAGCGCTTTCTTGGGTTCATTTTTACAATTCATGAATAGGATAACTAAGGCAAAACACAGAAAAGTTCTCATAGGTTGTTTATTTTTGATAAAAACAAGGTACAAAAATGATGAAAAAGTTAGTATTACCATTGGTATTGTTGTTAATCGTTTCCTGTAAACAAGAAAAAACAACCACGTATACGCTTCAGGATGATGTCTTTTTTTTGGCTAGTGACAGTCTAAAGGGGCGGGCTACCGGATCAGAGGAAGAACTGATGGCCGCCGAGTATCTTAAGGGAAGAATGAAGGCTCTTCATCTAAATCCCGCAGGGGATTCGGGAACCTTCTATCAAACGTTTTCCTTTTCACCCAAGAAAGACCCGCACCAGGAGGTTACATTTGGTAATGGGGACAGTACTATTACAGGTACCAACGTCATCGGATTTTTTGACAATAAGGCAGCGCACACGGTGATTATCGGTGCCCATTATGACCATTTAGGGATGGGGGGTGAAGGTTCTTTGTATCGGGAGGGTATGGCCATACACAATGGTGCGGATGACAACGCCAGTGGGGTAGCCGTACTCCTGCAAGTAGCCGATAGCCTACTAAAAAAAGGTCCTAAAAGCAACAATTACCTGTTTATGGCTTTCTCTGGGGAAGAGATCGGTTTGTTGGGCAGTAATTATTTTGCTAAAAACCCGACCATCGACTTGGGTGACGTGAGCTATATGATCAATATGGATATGGTGGGCAGGCTCAGGGAAGACAAGACGCTATCAATAAGCGGTACTGGAACCGCCCCCATTTGGAACCAAGTGCTGAATGCCACGAATCCAGGATTTAAATTGGTACTGAAGGAATCTGGCGTAGGACCATCAGATCATACATCATTTTATCTGCAGGACATCCCGGTATTACATTTTTTTACAGGACAGCATGAGGATTACCACAAGCCTTCGGATGATGCCGATAAATTGAACTATGAAGGGATGCAGCAAATCGTGGGCTATATCATGGCTGTGATTTCCGAACTTGATGACGACCCGAAATTGGCCTTCAAAAAGACCAAGAACGAGAGTGAGGAGGTGCCTCGTTTTAAAGTGGCCTTGGGCGTTGTTCCCGACTATCTTTTTGATGGTAAGGGTATGCGTATTGACGGTGTCAGTGAGGAGAAGCCGGCCCAAAAAGCTGGACTTATGAAAGGCGATATCGTTGTACAATTGGGAGATAGCACTGTCGTGGATATGATGAGCTATATGCGGGCCTTGTCGGCCTTTGAAAAAGGTAATACGACCAAAGTGCTCGTAGATCGAAACGGAAAGAAAATCGAGGCGGAGATCACTTTTTAGATTTGCTTATTTTTGCACCACATTTTTAAAACTGGAAGATGCCAAAAATCGGAGACATTGTGTTGCCCGAATTCCCTTTGTTGCTTGCCCCTATGGAGGATGTGAGTGACCCTCCTTTTCGTGCCTTGTGCAAGGAGTATGGGGCCGATGTGGTCTATACTGAATTTATTTCCTCCGAAGGATTGATCCGAGATGCGGCCAAAAGTGTCATGAAGCTCGATATCTATGAGAAAGAACGTCCCGTAGGGATCCAAATTTTCGGCGCCAACCTCGATTCCATGTTGCAATCTGTTGAGATTGTGGAAAAATCCAATCCGGATATCATTGACATCAATTTTGGATGCCCGGTAAAGAAAGTGGTCAGCAAAGGGGCTGGGGCAGGTATTTTGAAAGATATCGACCTGATGGTCTCCCTGACCAAGGCCATGGTCGAGCGCACCCATTTGCCCATCACCGTAAAAACACGATTGGGGTGGGACCAAGATTCCATTCAGATTGTTGAGGTGGCTGAGCGTTTGCAGGATGTGGGCTGTAAGGCCATTTCCATACATGGTAGAACTCGGGTGCAAATGTACAAGGGCGAGGCGGATTGGACCCCCATCGCTGCCGTGAAAAACAATCAGCGGATGCATATTCCTGTTTTCGGCAACGGGGATGTCGATACCCCGGAAGCTGCCCTAAGAATGCGTGATGATTTCGGACTTGACGGCGCCATGATCGGTAGGGCCAGTATCGGCTACCCTTGGTTTTTTAGGGAAGTGAAGCATTTCTTTGCCACCGGGAATCATTTAGCGCCGCCGACTTTGCAGGAAAGGGTGGAGGCCGCCCGAAGACATTTACAGATGGCCATCGATTGGAAAGGAGAAAAATTGGGGGTTTTTGAAACCCGTCGCCATTACACCAACTATTTTAAAGGCATCCCTAATTTTAAGGAATACCGCATGAAAATGGTCACCAGCGATGCCGCGGCCGATGTATTCGATACTTTTGAGGAGGTATCACAAAAGTTCGTAGACCATGTTTTTGAAGCCCGTTAGGCCGAAATCAACTTTTTCGTGATCCGACTGCTGGCAATCTTCGATGCAATGATGCCAAGGACTATGATCGTAGCTAGAACGATCAAAATATTCATCCACTGGTATTCGACCGGATAGGCCAGCGTAGGGGTGATCTTCAACCAACCGAAGGCCAGCTGTGACCAGATTAATAGGGAGGCCAATAGCACCCCGATAAAACCACCTGCTCCCGTAACGATGACCCCCTGCACAAAATAGATCCTACGTAGATCTTTGATGGTGGAACCAAGGCTATAGAGGGTTTTGGAGTTTTGTTGCTTATCCAAGATCATCATGATGATCGCCCCTACCACATTAAAAAGGGCAATGACCAACACCAAGGTAAAAATTAGATAGGTAGCCAGGTTTTCAGTATTCAACATCCGGTATAACGAGCTGTTCTGTTCCTCCCGATTCTTAAGGAGTATGGTGTTATCGAAAATCGCGGCAATCTTGGCCCGAATTTCGGGCGTATCGGTATCGGGTACCAATTTAAAGTCGATACCCGAGACTTTCGTCCCGTCTTTTTCCAAGAGGGCCTGTACCACGGCCAGATCGGTAAACACGTATTTGTTATCCAATCCTTCTTCCACCGAATATACGCCACTGATGATCAAAGGCAATTCATTATAAGGCTTGGTGGATTGTGAGATAGAGCCTTTCCCTGGTTTTGGCGCAAGAACGACCAAAGGGTTTCGTGTTTGGTTAACGGTTAACCCCAGTTTATTGGTCAACCCTATTCCGGCCACCCCTTGTTGGTCTGAAAAGAACCAATTTCCAAAAATAAGGGCACTATCGATTTCCGTGGTCGTTGTATAGGCTTGATCCACCCCTTTGATATAGGCAAAATGATTTTTGCCCTTATGGGTAAAGGAAACCTGTTCCTCCAATTCCTTAGAAAAAGAGGTAATACCATCGATTTGAGCTAATTTTTGTTCCTGCTCGGGGGTGATGCTAAAAAACTTCCCCGTAGTTGGGGTCGCCTTGAGATCAGGGTCGAAGATAGTGGTATAGGAGAGACTAAAGGTCTTTAATCCGGCAAAACCCGAAAGCACGATAAACAAGGATGCCGATCCGATGACGATTACGATGAACGTCACAAAGTTTATGATGTTCACCGCGTTTTGGCTGCTTTTGGAGCGTAGGTATCGTTGTGCTATGTAAAACGGAAAATTCAAATCAAGTTCTAGGATTTTTTTCTTTTGGGAAGCAGATCTCTATTCTCAATGGGGTTTTCCTCCCCTTTTAAGGACTTTTCAATATTCTCGATATAGTCGAGGGAATCATCCAAATAGAATAAAAGTTCGGGCACTCTTCGTAATTGGTGCTTGGTGCGTTGGGCCAATTCGTGCTTGATCAAGGGTTGGTTCGATCGAATCCCTTCCATAAGTTCCTTGGCCTTCTTGTTGGGAAAGATACTGAGATAGACTTTGGCGATGGACAGGTCGGTGGTCACGTTGACCTTAGACACTGAAATGAGGATCCCGGTCATTCCCCCTTGGATAGCCGCACGTTGTAAGATATCAACGATATCTTTTTGAATGACGCCCCCGATCTTTTTCTGTCGTTGTGTTTCCATAGGGCAAAAATACGCAGAATTACGGGTAATATTGATTTCAGGTTTTTTTTCACCTAAAATGGAAGCGCAATATTTTGTGTAGTTCGGGTTATTACTTAAATTTGCCCTCGTTTTGGCACAAATGTCGCTATAAACCAGATAGCGTAAAATATTAGAATATAGGTTTTACCTGCCCACTTGGCGATACCGTTCTTCGGTATATCAGGTCTGATGACTCTGGCGAGTATCAGACTCCGTCAGAGATGCTGATAAGCAAAAGCTTCATCAGCATTAGAGCACAGAGTATAAGACTTGTATCGACATATTTAGAATTGGTCCTATAGCTCAGCTGGTTAGAGCACCTGACTCATAATCAGGGGGTCCCTGGTTCGAGCCCAGGTGGGACCACTTTAATAA
>NZ_JBATHS010000410.1:0-15342 GCF_049667165.1 Maribacter sp. | reverse complement strand
ACATAATGATTGTAGTTGTTGGGGTAGGCAAAGAACAGATCGTTCTTTGCAAAGATGAACGAACTGCTCATATTGATGCTGGGCAAATGAATGGTGGCGGGGTTCTTGGCCTCCAAGACATCTTTTTCCTCGTAGCTCAAACTACGTCCGGTTTTATACCGAAGGTTTAAACTCGTCTCTTTATCCCCGATCACTTTCGAAGGTTGTTTTACATTGATGGTGCCATGATCGGTGGTGATAATTAGTTTCATGCCCATTTGTTGGGCTTGTTGTATAATTTCCAACAGGGGCGAATTTTTAAACCAACTTTGGGTCAACGAGCGGTAGGCTTTGTCGTTCGAGGCCAATTCCTTGATCACTTCCATTTCGGTTTTCGAATGGGAGAGCATATCCACAAAATTATAAACGATAACGGTTAGGTCATTGTCTTTTTGGGATTTGAAATTCTGTGACAATTGCTTCCCCTGTTTTAAGCTGCTTATTTTATGATATTCCCATTTAATTTCCAATCCCAGGCGTTTTAACTGTTCGCCCAAAAACTTATCCTCATAAAGGTTCTTACCGCCTTCTTCGGTATCATTTTTCCACCAATCAGGATACTTTTTCTCCATGGCCATTGGGGTAAGACCGGCAAAAATGGCGTTTCGGGCATATTGGGTTGCCGTAGGAAGGATACTTACGTAGGAATCCTCCTTTGTTTTTTTATAGAAAGGGCTTACCGTTGCTTCGAAGGATAACCATTGGTCGTATCTTAAATTGTCTATTACGACCAATAACGTTGGGCTATCACTGATTTCTGGCTTGATCCATTTCTTGAAGAGGTTGTGCGACATAACGGGTCCTTCCTCATCATTGAACCACTTCCCATAATTCTTCTCCACAAATTTTCCGAACTGATTGTTCGCTTCGATTTTTTGTGATTCCAAAATTTCTATCAGACCGCTATCCTCAATATTCTCGAGGCGAAGTTCCCAATGTATTAATTTTCTATAAAGGTCTACCCATTCCTCATAAGAATTGACCATAGAAAGGTCCATGGCTATTTTACGGAACTCCTGTTGATAATCTGCCGTGGTACGTTCAGAAACCAATCGTGAATGATCTAGATTTTTCTTTAAGGATAATAGTATTTGGTTCGGATTTACAGGCTTGATCAGGTAATCTGCAATTTTTGATCCGATGGCCTCTTCCATAATGAGTTCCTCTTCACTCTTGGTGATCATGACCACAGGAATCGAAGAGTTATATAATTTTATTTCGGTCAAGGTTTCCAATCCCGAAAGACCCGGCATATTCTCGTCCAGAAAAATGATATCAACCAAAGTGTTCTGTATTTCTTCCAGGGCCTCTTGGCCACTTTGGCATGTTATTACCTTGTAATTTTTGCTTTCCAGGAATAGAATGTGCGGTTTTAAAAGGTCAATCTCGTCATCGACCCAAAGTATTGTTATTTTGTGCATAGTACTGGAACGGTATTAATTGTGGACTGTACGGTATTGAACGGCCCCCAAGTCGCCCTCTTTTCTATAGTGTAGGGCTTTCCCTTTTAAATATCAGGGTATCATTTCAATTGTATAACTTTGGTTTATATTTATAAGAAACAGCCATTTTGATAAATTCAAACAAGCTTAAGATTTTCAATGATCCAATTTACGGATTTATTAGAATCCCAAGTACACTTATTTTCAAGCTCATCGAGGATCCCTATTTTCAGAGGTTGCGAAGAATTTCACAAATGGGCTTGTCCTATATGGTTTATCCCGGAGCCCATCATACCCGATTTCATCATGCTTTGGGCAGCATGCATTTGATGCAGCATGCCATTCAAGTGCTTCGTTTTAAAGGTGTTGCCATTTCTGAGGAAGAAGAAGAAGGGTTGCTCGTAGCCATTTTGTTGCACGACATAGGACATGGGCCATTTTCCCATGCCATGGAAAACAGTATTGTCGAAGGCATCTCCCATGAACATATTTCCTTGCTTTTCATGCAGGAACTCAATCAAAAGTTTAACGGAAGTTTAACGCTGGCCATTGAAATATTCCGAGGGGAATATTCCAGAAGGTTTTTGAACCAATTGGTATCCAGTCAGCTCGATATGGACAGGATGGACTACTTGAAAAGGGATAGTTTTTATACTGGAGTGGCCGAGGGAAGTATAAACGCGGAACGTTTGATCAGTATGCTCAATGTGGTTGACAATGAATTGGTGGTAGAGGAAAAAGGTATTTATTCAGTTGAAAAGTTCCTCATAACAAGACGCTTTATGTATTGGCAGGTATATCTGCACAAAACAGGCCTTGTGGCCGAGCAATTGTTGATCCGTATCTTGAAACGAGCAAGGGAGCTCTTGGGTAAGGGTATGCAAATCGAATGTAGCGAAGCGTTATTGTTCTTTATGAAAAATAGGGTTTTTGAAAATGACTTTACGGCCGAAGTATTGGATCAATTCTCCCACCTCGATGATATAGACATACTTTCGGCATTGAAACAATGGCAATATCATGACGATTTTGTACTTTCCAAGCTGAGCGGCATGATCATCAATAGGGAATTGCTCTCCATTAAAATGAAGAACAGCCCTATCGCTTCAAAAAAGATTGAGGAACAATCGGAAAAAATTAAAAACCTGTATGGACTATCCGAAGAGGAAACGGCGTATTTCGTTTTTGCTGGGAAAATCGGAAATAGAGCGTATAATTCTGAATTCCAGAATATTAACATCCTTAAAAAGGATGGTAGACTAAAAGATGTGGCTAAGGCTTCGGATCACCTTAACCTTAAGACATTTTCCAAAAAAGTTCTTAAGTATTATATGTGTTACCCCAAAGAAACCATTTAACTATTTTTCTTACTTTTGTGCCCATGGTATTTACAGCAGGTCAGATTGCAGGTATTTTAGAAGGCGAAGTTGACGGGAATCCAGAGATTTCGGTACATAAGCTCGCAAAGATAGAGGAGGGTGAAATAGGTTCGTTGACCTTTTTGGCCAACCCAAAATACACATCCTTTATTTATACCACAAAGGCATCCATAACTATTGTGAATAAGGATTTTGTACCCGAGCAGAATGTGAAAACCACAATGATCAAAGTGGAGGATGCCTATGAATCCTTTTCAAAAATATTGGAATATTACAACCAGGTGAAGAATACCAAAAGTGGCATTGAATCCCCGGTTTATACAGCCGATGATGCCGTTTACGGGGATAACTTTTACTTAGGGGCGTTCTCTTACCTTGGGAGTAAAGTGAACATTGGCAACAACGTAAAGATCTATCCGAATGTATTTGTTGGTGATAATGTTAGAATCGCTGATAATGTCATCATCTTTGCAGGGGCCAAGATTTACTCAGAAACGGTAATAGGAAAAAATTGCATGATCCATAGTGGGGCGATTATAGGGGCCGATGGTTTTGGCTATTCCCCAAACAAGGACGGTACGTTCACTAAGGTTCCCCAAACGGGAAATGTTGTTTTGGAGGATAATGTGGACGTGGGGGCAGGCACCACCATAGACAGGGCGACCTTGGGCTCGACCATTTTACGTAAAGGGGTGAAACTGGATAATCAGATTCAGATCGCCCATAATGTTGAAATTGGGGAAAATACCGTAATTGCAGCACAAACAGGGATTGCGGGATCCACCAAGATTGGTAAGAATTGTATGATAGGCGGTCAGGTGGGTATCGTGGGGCACATTACCATTGGTGATAATGTAAAAATACAGGCCCAATCGGGAATCGGAAGGAATATAAAGGACAATGAAGTACTACAGGGTTCACCAGCCCTGACCTATGGTGATTTCAATAAGTCTTATGTCCATTTCAAGAACCTCCCGAAGATTATAAAGAAAATCGAAAAACTGCAAAAAAAATTTGACAGTGATCAAAACGAAGTATAAACAAAGAACAATCGCCAAAGAGGTTACCTTAAAAGGCGTCGGATTGCACACCGGGGGAAATGTCACCCTGAAATTCGTTCCCGCACCTGAAAACCATGGTTACGCTTTTAAACGGGTTGACCTAGAGGGCGAACCCATCATAGAGGCCGATGCCAATTATGTGGTAAATACCCAAAGGGGCACCAATCTCGAGAAACATGGGGTAAAGATCCAAACATCAGAGCATGTCTTGGCCGCTTTGGTCGGTTTGGAAATCGACAATGTGTTGATTGAGCTTGATTCCTCTGAACCTCCAATTATGGATGGTTCCTCAAAATTTTTCGTGGAAGCCCTGGAAGAAGCAGGTATTGTCGAACAAGAAGAAGAACGTGAGGAATATATCGTAAAGGATGTCATTTGTTATAAGGATGAAGCAACGGGTAGTGAAATAACCGTAATACCATCCGACTCTTATCAAGTCACTGCCATGGTCGATTTTGGCACCAAGGTGTTAGGCACCCAGAATGCTACCTTGGAGAAACTGTCAGATTTTAAAACCGAGATAGCCGATGCGCGTACATTCAGTTTCCTTCATGAATTGGAAATGCTTTTGGAGAATGGATTGATAAAAGGAGGGGACCTCAATAACGCCATCGTGTATGTTGATAAGGAGATTTCGACAGAAACCATGCGAAAACTTGAAAAGGCGTTTCATAAAAAGAAACTTTCAGTAAAACCCAATGGGATTCTTGATAATTTAACCTTGCACCAGCCTAATGAAGCGGCAAGACACAAATTATTGGACGTTGTAGGGGATTTGGCTTTGGCCGGAACAAGAATCAGGGGAAAAGTAATCGCCAATAAACCCGGGCATTTTGTGAATACCCAATTTGCCAAGAAATTGTCGAAGATCATCAAATTGGAAAAACGCAATAATATTCCAAAATACGACCTGAACCAAGCACCATTGATGGATATTCATCAAATCATGGCCATGCTTCCCCATCGACCGCCTTTTTTATTGATCGATAGAATATTGGAACTTTCCGATAATCACGTGGTGGGCATGAAGAATGTAACGATGAACGAACCTTTTTTCGTAGGTCATTTTCCTGGGGCCCCGGTTATGCCTGGAGTCCTGCAGGTAGAGGCCATGGCACAGACCGGTGGTATCTTGGTGTTGAGCACGGTTCCTGATCCGGAGAATTATTTGACCTTGTTCATGAAAATCGACAATGTAAAATTCAAACAGAAGGTCCTTCCTGGGGACACCCTTATATTCCATTGTAGTTTAATTTCCCCAATTCGCCGGGGAATATGCCATATGCAAGCATATGCCTATGCCAATGAAAAATTGGTATGTGAGGCTGAAATGATGGCCCAAATCGTAAAAAAGAGCTGATATGAATCAACCGCTTGCCTATATTCATCCAGGTGCCAAAATTTCCAAAAACGTTGTTGTTGAACCGTTTACGACCATTCATAATAATGTGATTATTGGCGATGGAACGTGGATCGGATCCAACGTAACGATAATGGAAGGGGCTCGAATTGGTAAAAATTGCAATATTTTTCCAGGAGCGGTAATATCGGCCCCACCTCAAGACCTTAAGTACGAAGGGGAGGAAACTATAGTGACCATTGGCGATAATACCACCATACGCGAATGTGCCACCATTCATAAGGGTACAGCAGACCGCATGAAGACCGTGATTGGAAAGAATTGCTTGATCATGGCGTATTGCCACATTGCCCACGATTGCTTCGTTGGGGATAATTGCATATTCTCAAATAATTCAACGTTGGCCGGACATGTCACCATCGGTGATAATGTGATCTTGGCCGGTTTGGTTGCTGTACACCAATTTGTGTCCATTGGCGGTCATGCCTTTGTGACCGGGGGTTCCTTGGTACGTAAAGATGTACCTCCGTATGTAAAGGCGGCACGGGAACCGTTATCCTATGTCGGCATCAATTCCGTGGGGCTTCGTAGAAGGGGATACACCTCGGATAAAATACGTGAGATTCAAAATATTTACCGGATACTTTACCAAAAAAATTACAACAATTCCCAAGCTGTCCAGATTATAGAGGCCGAAATGGAAGCTACCCCCGAGAGGGACGAGATCCTTCAGTTCATCAGGGATTCACAGCGCGGGATTATGAAAGGTTATTTTAGTACTAATTAATTCAATTTATGGCATCTACATCAGATATAAGAAAAGGACTTTGTATAAAGTATAACCACGATATCTTTAAGATTATCGAGTTCTTACATGTGAAACCCGGTAAAGGGCCTGCTTTTGTGCGAACAAAACTCAAAAGTGTGACAACGGGTAAAGTGATCGACAATACCTTTTCTTCCGGCCACAAAATCGAGGATGTTCGTGTTGAAACACGATCGTATCAATATCTATATGCAGAAGGGGATACGTTTCATTTTATGAACACTGATGATTATAATCAGATTTCCTTGCAAAAAAGTTCCTTGGATGCCCCTGATTTATTGAAAGAGGGGGAAGTTGTCACCATTTTGTTCAACACCGAGGACAGTATGCCTTTATCGGTAGATATGCCGGCTAGTGTAATTTTGGAGGTAACCCATGCCGAGCCTGGGGTAAAGGGGAATACGGCCACAAATGCTACCAAGCCAGCTACGGTAGAGACTGGTGCAAAGGTCAACGTACCGTTATTCATCAATGAAGGTGATAAAATCAAGATCGATACCGAAAAAGGCAATTATATGGAGCGGGTAAAGGATTGATTCGAAGGAGTTAAAAATTGAATATTTCTTTATACCATGAGATTTCCAAAGCCGTATACCCTAGAACAAATTGCAACCATTATCGGAAGTACCTATGTGGGCCCTGCGGAGTTCAAGGTATTGGGAATGAATGAGATACATGTGGTGCAAAACGGGGAAATTGTCTTTGTGGATCATCCCAAATATTATGATAAGGCGTTGCATTCAAGTGCTTCGGTCATTTTGATCAATAAGGATGTTGAATGCCCGGCCGGTAAGGCACTTTTGATTTCGGATGACCCTTTCAGGGATTTCAACAAGTTGTCCGTGTTTTTCCGACCCTTTCAAAAAAGTAGTACCGCTATTTCCGATTCGGCCAAAATTGGGGAGGGTACAATACTACAGCCAAATGTATTCATTGGCAATCATGTGACAATTGGCAAAAATTGCATCATACATTCCAATGTATCCATATATGACCATTGCAGTATAGGGGATAATGTCAGTATTCATGCGGGCTCTGTTTTGGGTGCCGATGCTTTCTATTATAAAAAAAGACCAGAAGGGTTCGACAAATTGATTTCCTGCGGTCGGGTGGTCCTGGAAGACGATGTTGAAATTGGCGCCCTTTGCACTATAGACAAAGGGGTTACCGGTGACACCACAATAAAGAAAGGAAGTAAATTGGATAACCAGGTACACGTCGGGCATGACACGGTTATAGGCCGCAAATGTCTAATAGCCTCACAAACGGGAATCGCCGGTTGTGTGATCATTGAGGATGAAGTGACCATCTGGGGCCAGGTAGGAACCACAAGTGGGATAACCATAGGAGCCAAGGCGGTCATTATGGGACAAACGGGGGTAACCAAATCTGTGCCAGGGGGTAAAAGTTATTTCGGTACTCCAATTGAAGAATCAAGGGAAAAATTAAAACAATTGGCCAATGTGAAAAAAATTCCCGGAATCCTTGAGAAATTAAAAGAATAATACGGATATAGCTTTTGAAATCATCGGTAATGGCATATTTTTGTGCAGCTAAATTAAAATAAAACCCTCATGAGTGTTCTAGTCAATAAAAACTCCAAAATAATAGTTCAAGGATTTACCGGTAGCGAAGGAACCTTCCATGCACAGCAGATGATCGAGTACGGAACCAATGTGGTTGGTGGCGTTACGCCAGGAAAAGGAGGACAGGAACATTTGGGAAAACCTGTGTTCAATACAGTGGAGGAAGCCGTAGAAAAGGTGGGTGCCGATACGACCATTATTTTTGTACCCCCTGCATTTGCCGCTGATGCGATCATGGAAGCAGCCAGTGCGGGCATTAAGGTGATCATTACGATTACCGAGGGAATACCCGTAGCCGATATGGTGAAGGCAGCTGACTATATCAAAGACAAGGATTGTCGGTTGGTAGGTCCAAACTGCCCTGGTGTCATAACTCCGGGAGAAGCCAAAGTAGGCATTATGCCAGGTTTTGTTTTCAAAAAAGGAAATGTGGGCATCGTATCAAAATCAGGTACATTGACCTATGAAGCAGCGGACCAGGTAGTACGCCAAGGATTGGGTATTACAACGGCCATTGGTATCGGTGGGGATCCTATTATCGGAACCACGACCAAGGATGCCGTTCAACTTTTAATCAACGATCCTGAAACGCAATGTGTGGTAATGATAGGTGAAATCGGGGGCCAATTGGAAGGCGATGCCGCTAAATGGTATAAGGCGAGTGGTAGTAAAAAGCCAATTGTGGGATTTATTGCGGGCGAGACCGCACCCGCCGGACGAACAATGGGTCATGCCGGGGCCATCGTAGGGGGTAGTGACGATACCGCCCAAGCCAAGAAACGCATTATGAGGGAATGTGGGATCCACGTGGTCGATTCCCCTGCTGAAATTGGTAAAAAGGTAAAAGAGGTCATGGGATAAACCATTAAAAAAGGTTTCTTATAAAGAACTAAGGCAACCCCGATTATACTGAAGAGTTTTCAGGATTCTCGGGTTTTTTTTCGGGGTTGTGCAAACAAAACTTATATTTGATATTCAACAACATAAAGTAGTGGTAAATGAAATTGTTAGAAGGTAAAAATGTTATAATCACTGGGGCCAGTAGAGGAATTGGAAAGGGTATAGCACAAGTATTTGCAGATCAAGGTGCCAATGTAGCCTTTACCTATAGTTCAAGTGACGGACCTGCTTTGGAATTGGAAAAGATGTTGGTCGCAAAAGGTGTGAAGGCAAAGGCATATAAGAGCAACGCGGCAAGTTTTGAAGCCTCTGAAAAATTAGTAGACCAGGTGTTGGAGGATTTTGGGGGCATCGATGTATTGATCAATAATGCGGGCATTACCAAAGACAACCTTTTAATACGAATGAGTGAGGCTGATTTCGATCAAGTGATCGAAACAAACCTGAAGTCGGTCTTTAACATGACCAAGGCGGTACAACGAACCTTATTGAAACAAAGAAGTGGTTCCATCATCAACATGGGCAGTGTTGTAGGTGCCAAAGGTAATGCCGGTCAGGCCAACTATGCCGCATCAAAGGCCGGTATGGTTGGGTTTACGAAATCGATCGCCTTGGAACTGGGGTCCAGGAGTATTCGGTGCAATGCAATTGCCCCAGGGTTTATCGAGACCGAAATGACCGAGAAACTTGATGAAAAAGTAGTACAATCATGGCGTGATGCCATTCCTTTAAAACGAGGGGGAACACCTGATGATATAGCCAATGCCTGTTTGTTTCTTGCGTCTGACCTATCTTCCTACATTACGGGCCAAGTGATACACGTCAATGGTGGAATGTTAACATAGTGGGGAAAGCGCTTTTGATTTATCCACTAGGTTTTGGGCTATCATCACGTTCAAGAGCGTACGAAACACATGTCTAGTTAAACAATACATGCAAACAACAACGGTACTATTGATCATTTTGGCTGCAATGGCAGCTTTGTTGATGGTACTTTTCCAATATTTCTTCAAATCAAAAATTAGCGGAAAATTAAGGCTCCTGCTATCATTTTTGCGCTTTTTGGCCGTGTTCTGCATATTGTTGCTTTTGTTGAATCCCAAATTCTCCAAAAAGAGTTTCTCCCTTGAGAAAGCGAACCTTTTGGTTTTAGTGGACAATTCATCCTCCATTGCGCAAAGTAATGGTCAAAAACAGATTGATTCGATTCTTGAGCTGCTAAAGGAATCTGCTGAATTAGAACAAAAATTCAATGTAGAATACTATAAGTTCGGCACTGAGATCGGTGTTCTGGATAGTCTTGATTTTTCGGAAAGCACAACAAATATTGGAAAAGGAATCAGGGCCTTGAATACTATTTTTGGAAACACTGAGAGCGCTGTGGTACTTTTAAGTGATGGCAATAGCACTTTGGGGGAAGATTATGAGTACTATGGCAAAAATCAGAAATTCCCGATCTATTCAATGGTCTTGGGTGATACGACCCAATACGAAGACTTGAAAATCGTTCAGGTGAACCTTAATAAATATGCCTTTCTAAAGAACAAGTTCCCCGTAGAGGTCTTTGTTTCCTACGATGGGGATAGTGAGGTAACCACCAGTCTGAAGATTGCCATGAATGGTAAAAATGTACACGCCCAACAACTGAAATTATCGAAACAAAGAAATGCTGAAACGGTTACGGTCCTATTGAATGCTTCCCAAATTGGGTTAAAGACGTTGCGCATTGGTTTGGATCTTTTGGTGAACGAAGTGAACAAAACCAATAACGTAAAGTATGTTGCCGTTGAGGTCATTGATGAAAAGACCAACGTCGCTATAGTTTCGGAAGTGATGCATCCTGATATAGGGGCCCTCAGGAAATCGATTGAAAGCAATGAACAACGCTCGGTATCCATAGTGCCACCCTCGGTTGATTTGGGGGATTTAAAGGATGTCGATCTTTTGGTCCTATACCAACCCACCCCCGCATTCCGTAAGATTTATGAGTACGTTTCCAATGCTAAGGTGGCCACTTTTACAATTACAGGTCCTAGAACGAACTGGGATTTTCTTAATGCCGTCCAGAATGGTTATTCCAAAAATAGTTATGGGCAATCTGAAGCAGCGAGTCCTTTAGAAAACAAAGGCTTTAATAAGTTTAGTATTCCTGATATTTTATTTGACAGCTATCCACCCTTGGAAACCAATTTAGGGGAAACCATGATCTTAAAGAGCCATGCGGTGTTGTTGTCACAAAAAATAAAAGGGAACGATATTGGCGAGCCGTTATTGGCATTATTAGAGGATACCCAAAGGCGTGAAGCGGTATTGTTCGGTGAAAACGTATGGAAATGGCGGATGCAGAATTATCGGGAAAATCAAAATTTCAATGATTTTGATCTCCTGATGGGTAAAATAATCCTTTATCTCACTGTCAATGAACCAAGGAATAGATTGGTACTTACGTATGAATCCTTTTTTGAAAGCAGTGCGGATGCCAAGATCATGGCCAATTATTTTGATGACTCCTTTTCCTTCGATCCCAATGCTGTGATTACGTTGCAACTCAAACAGAAAAACGGGATAGTCGATCAGGAGTTTCCTATGTTGTTGAAAGGCGGTTATTATGAGGCCGATTTAAGCAATTTGCCAGCTGGGGAGTATGAGTTTACGGTCAAAGTGGCCAATGAAAACCTTTCGAAATCAGGCAGTTTCAACATTCTGGCCTATGATGTGGAGCAGCAATTTACATCGAGTGATTACTCAAAGCTCGAACGACTTTCCGCAGGTACGGGTGCAAGGCTTTTCTATCCAAGGCAAACCAATGATCTAATAGGGGCATTACTGGGGGAGGCCAAATTCAAACCGGTCAGGAAAAGCGATGAAAATGTCGTATCTTTAATTGATTTCTGGCTGTTATTGGGGATTATGGTCGTAGCTTTGGCGGCTGAATGGTTTATTAGAAAATATAACGGATTAACTTAAAAATAATAAAATGGATAAATTACCAAAAATCGCATTACCGGCAATTTTTATACTCATTGTCTTGGTCATCTTAATATCGAAATCTGCAATTACAATTGGTTCTGGGGAAGCTGGGGTCCTATATAAAACTTTTGGAGGCGGTGTAGTAACCGAAGAAGCACCCTTAGGGGAAGGTTTTCATATTGTAGCCCCTTGGAACAAGGTTTTCGTCTATGAAGTGCGTCAGCAGGAAGTATTCGAAAAAATGCAGGTGTTGTCATCTAACGGACTGGAAATTAAATTGGATGCTTCGGCTTGGTTTGAACCAAAAAGGGAATTCTTGGGTAAGTTACATCAAGAAAAAGGGACAGAATACGTTCAACGTGTACTGTTGCCAACAATTCGGTCTGCCGCAAGAAGTGTGGTGGGACGTTATACCCCTGAACAATTATATTCCAGTAAAAGGGATGCCATTCAAGCAGAGATTTACGAGGAAACCAAAAAAATTGTTGATGGCCAGTATATTCAGTTAAATGAAATATTGGTGAGGGATGTTACATTGCCGGCTACCATTAAAGAAGCCATTGAGCGTAAATTGAAACAAGAACAGGAATCTTTGGAGTATGAGTTTCGATTGGTTACCGCTAAGAAAGAGGCGGAAAAGGTGACCATTGAAGCTCAAGGTAAGGCAGATGCCAACAAAATATTGAGTGCCTCCTTAACCGATAAGATCCTTCAGGACAAAGGTATCGACGCTACCTTGGAGCTTGCCAAATCCCCAAATACCAAAGTGGTTATTGTCGGAAGCGGCGATTCAGGTCTCCCATTGATATTGGGAAATAACTAAAATTTGTGAGGTAAGAGGCTATTAATGCATAGAATTGTACTATTTCAAACAATTGTTTTTAGATTTAAAAATAAATACTAATTTTACAATCGTAATGAGAAAACAAAATGCACATCATCATTTCTATACTTGCTTTCAAGCGAGGTAGAAATGTATTGTAGTATTTACAACATAGATCTAACCCGTTTGAGCAATCAAACGGGTTTTTTGATTAAAATGGTCGTAGGCATCCCAGATGGTACGACTCCAAAATAAAATGTGATAAATCATAAGAGAATGACAAAACTTAGAATTGCTATCCAAAAATCAGGTCGTTTAAATGAGGATTCCCTTGAAATCCTGAAAAATTGCGGAATTTACATAGACAATGGCAAGGACCAATTAAAAGCCTCAGCTCGTAATTTTCCCATGGAGGTATTCTACCTTCGAAACGGAGATATACCGCAATACCTTCGCGATGGAGTGGTAGATATTGCCATTATTGGTGAGAATGTATTGGTTGAAAAGGGGGAAGGGATCGGCGTTGCCGAAAAATTGGGATTTTCAAGATGTAGGGTTTCTTTGGCGGTACCAAAATCAGTGAAATATAACTCGGTCAAAGATTTTGAGGGCAAACGAATAGCGACTTCCTATCCCAATACGGTGATGTCATATTTAAAGGAAAAGGGTGTTAAGGCGGATCTTCATATTATCAATGGATCGGTTGAAATAGCCCCAAATATTGGTCTTGCTGACGGAATTTGCGATATCGTTTCGAGCGGAAGTACGTTGTTCAAGAACAATCTCAAAGAAGTGGAAGTCATGTTGAAGAGTGAGGCTGTTTTGGCTGTATCACAACAAATCACTACGGAGCGAAAGGCGATTTTATCGAAGTTGCAATTTAGGATCAAGTCGGTCTTGCAGGCCAGGCAGTCGAAGTACGTTTTGTTGAATGCCCCTAATGATAAACTGAACGATGTCTTGAAATTATTGCCCGGTATGCGGAGTCCAACAGTGTTGCCTTTGGCGGAAGCAGGATGGAGTTCCGTACA
This sequence comes from Maribacter sp., assembly GCF_049667165.1. Taxonomy (GTDB): domain Bacteria; phylum Bacteroidota; class Bacteroidia; order Flavobacteriales; family Flavobacteriaceae; genus Maribacter_A. The sequence goes on along the minus strand of NZ_JBATHS010000410.1, from coordinate 1,925 downwards.
TACGGTAATCAATAAAGATAAATTTTGGGAAGTGATCGACGAGCTGAAACAAGCTGGGGCCGAGGGCATCTTAGTATGCCCCATCGAGAAGATGGTACTCTAATATTTGGCCATGGCCAACCTTAGAGAGGGCATAGGATAACCATCGGTAAGAATACAACACATGAAGCATGAATAAAATTTACAATCCAAAGAGAGAAGACTGGGTCGCCTTATTGAAGCGGCCTACCCAAACAGTTTCCGATATTGAGGAAACCGTGAACGAAATCTTCACAGAGGTCCGTGACGCTGGGGATGCTGTTTTGAAAAAATATACCAAAAAATTCGATGGGGTAGCCTTGGATACGTTTCGAGTGGACCAGAATGAAATTGAGGAAGCAATGGCCTTGGTGAACAACGATTTAAAACAAGCAATTTCACAGGCAAAGCGAAATATTGAATCATTCCACAGCGCCCAGAAGACCTCAAGGGTTGAAGTTGAGACGGCTAATGGGGTGAACTGTTGGCAAGTAAAAAAACCCATTCAGAAAGTCGGACTGTATATTCCCGGAGGTACCGCCCCATTGTTCTCGACCATATTAATGTTGGCCGTTCCCGCGAATATAGCCGGATGCAGTGAGATTGTTTTATGTACCCCGCCCAATGCGGAAGGTAAAATTCATCCGGCCATATTATATACGGCCCAGTTGTGCGGGGTTACCCAAATATTCAAGGTAGGAGGTATACAAGCCATTGCGGGTATGACTTTTGGTACGGAAACCATTCCCCAAGTCTATAAAATTTTCGGTCCGGGCAATCAATATGTGACCGTTGCAAAACAAATAGCTACGAAATATGGTGTAGCTATCGATATGCCTGCGGGTCCTAGTGAATTATTGGTCATGGCAGATGCGAGTGCCAATGCCGCCTTTGTTGCCTCAGATTTACTTAGTCAGGCAGAACACGGCGCCGATAGCCAGGTTATTATGGTCACCACTACCAAAGCGATGCTACAGGCGGTGGAAGAAGAAGTCGAAAGACAGTTATCCGTATTACCGAGGAAGGCAATCGCAGAACAGGCCATTGCCAATAGTAAATTGATCTACGTGGAGGATAGCCAAACCGCCATCGACCTCATCAATGAATATGGTCCTGAACATTACATTTTATGCGTTGGGAATGAGGAGGATTTCCTTGATCAAGTCATGAATGCCGGCTCCGTTTTTATCGGAAATTATACCCCTGAAAGTGCAGGGGACTATGCATCAGGTACGAACCATACTTTGCCAACAAATGGGTATGCCAAGCAATATAGTGGTGTAAATCTCGATAGTTTTATGAAAAGCATGACCTTTCAGAGAATATCGGCTGAAGGGATCATGACGATTGGCACAACCATTGAACTTATGGCAGAAGCTGAAGGGCTGCACGCCCATAAGAATGCTGTAACATTGCGTCTAGAAAGCTTAAAGGATAAAAAAAATTGATAGGTAAGCCAAGGACAGCCGAGGCCTTATTTTAAACAAGCATGAACAATAAATTCAATTTAGAACGTTTGGTTCGAGAAAACGTAAAGGATTTGCAACCGTATTCTTCGGCGAGGGATGAATATGTCTCCGATGGTTCGGACATGGTATTCTTGGATGCTAATGAGAATCCGTTCGAGAATGGAGTGAATCGATATCCAGATCCACAACAGCGCAGCCTTAAAGCTGTTTTGGCCGAACAAAAAGGAGTCGATGTAAACAACATCCTGTTGGGAAATGGTAGCGATGAAGTATTGGATTTGATCTTTAGGGCGTTTTGCGAACCGAAGTGCGACAATATTATTTCAATGCCACCCACCTATGGTATGTATAAGGTGTTATCAGGGATCAATGCCATCGAAAATCGGGAAGTATTGTTGACCAAGGCATTTCAATTGGATGTTGAACGAATATTGGCCC
>NZ_JBATHS010000409.1:0-4554 GCF_049667165.1 Maribacter sp. | reverse complement strand
AAAGCATGGTCTACAGGAGTCACAATGGCCGATATCAATGCGGATGGATACTTAGATATTTACGTTTGTAATTCTGGTGATATCGCAGGAGACAATAAACAGAATGAATTGTTCATCAATAACGGTCCTTCTGACGAATCAGGCCAAGTAACCTTTACTGAGGCAGCTGAAAAATATGGCCTTGACAATCAGGGTTTTTCAACACATGCCTCATTTTTTGATTATGATCGGGATGGTGATCTCGACGTTTACCTTTTGAACAATTCGTATCGGTCCATAGGAAGTTTCAATTTGCAGCGCAACGAACGCTTTGAGCGAGATGTGTTGGGAGGGGATAAACTATTACGAAATGATGGGGATATCTTTGTGGATGTGAGTGAACAAGCGGGCATTTATGGCAGTGTTATTGGCTTTGGATTAGGCGTTACCGTGGGTGACCTCAACAATGACGATTGGGAAGATATTTATGTCTCCAATGATTTTTTTGAACGCGACTATATTTACATCAACCAAAAAGATGGCACCTTTAAAGAATCCTTGACCGAACAAATACAGTCCTTAAGTGGCGCATCAATGGGGGCCGATGTGGCCGATATCAACAATGATGGACAAATTGACCTTTTCGTTACCGAAATGCTTCCATCGGAGTACGATAGACTTAAGACCGTTACCACGTTTGAGGATTGGAACAAATACCAACATAATCTCAAAAACGGCTATTACCACCAATTTACCAGGAATGTTTTACAATTGAACAATGGAAATTCCACCTTTAGTGAAATAGGAAGGTTTAGTGGTGTAGAAGCTTCCGATTGGAGTTGGGGTGCCTTGTTCTTTGATATGAACAATGATGGCCTTAAGGATCTGTTCATTGCCAATGGTATTTATAAGGATTTAACGAATCAGGATTACCTACAATATATCTCGAGCGATGCGGCCATCCAATCGATCGTATCGGGTAATCAAGTTGATTACGATAAATTGATTGATATCATTCCCTCGAACAAAGTACGTAACCACGCCTATATGAATATGGGCGACCTCAAATTCAACCGAAAATGGAACTCTGGGTTAGACACCCCTAGTTTCTCAAACGGGTCTGCCTATGGCGACCTCGATAACGATGGGGATTATGACTTGGTGGTGAACAATGTGAATATGGCTGCCTTTGTATATCGCAACAATACCGATTCTGTTTTAGGCAACCACTATCTTAAATTGGTACTTCAGGGGCAAGGAAAGAATACCAATGCCATCGGTGCAAAAATAAAAATTGAGACCAAGAAACAGTCGTTATACCAAGAAGTACAGCCCATACGAGGCTTTCAATCGAGCATGGACCTGCGACCTAATTTCGGTCTATCAGACAGTGATTCCGTCAATGTGCAAGTTATATGGCCCTCTGGGAAGATCACACGCCTTGAGAATGTAAAAGCCGATCAAATGCTACGGCTAAATGAAATGGACGGTGTTGATATTATCAAAACCACAGAAACCTTAGCTCCAAATCTTTTTACAAGAAGCAACTTGAATGTCCCTTTCAAGCACATAGAAAATCGATTTGTTGATTTTGACCGAGATCGTTTATTACCGCACATGCTTAGCACAGAGGGCCCGAAGATGTCGATGGCCGACGTGAACAATGATGGTCTTGAAGACCTTTTCATTGGTGGTTCTAAAGGCGAGGCTTCAACGTTATTGCTAGGGAAAACCAAAGGGTTTACAAAAAGTGTCATCCCTGATTTTGAAAAAAACAGCAATTCAGAAGATGCTGGCAGCCTATTTTTTGATGCCGATGGTGACGGTGACCAGGATCTGTATGTATGCAGTGGTGGGGTTGAATTTTCCCAATTTTCAAGCTACCTGAAAGACCGTCTATATTTTAATGATGGCCAAGGCAATTTTGCCCTGTCATCCCAACTATTACCTTCGACCAACGGAAATCATAGTACTGCCACGGTAATAGCCGAAGATATCGATGAAGATGGAGATTTGGATCTATTCGTTGGAGAGCGCAGTATTCCCACACAATACGGCATGCCGGGTTCTGGCTTCATATTACAGAACGACGGCAAAGGCAATTTCTTGGATATTACCGAAAAAGTGGCCCCTGGTCTTATAAATTTGGGAATGATCACCGATGCCCGATTTTTGGATCTCGATGCTGATGGTAAAAACGAATTGGTACTTCTGGGTGAATTTATGGGCATTGAGATTTTTAAGAATCAGGATGGCAACTTTGCGAAGGCCACTAAAGACAGCTTATCGGCCTTAAAAGGATGGTGGAAAGTGATACACCCCGTGGACATTGATAATGACGGTGACCTAGACCTGGTGCTAGGCAACCATGGAGAGAATTCGCGGTTCAGGGCAAGTGTCGAAAGACCGATAAGTCTCTATGTTAAGGATTTCGACCAAAACGGATTTATAGATCCCATAATGACCTTTACGGCTGAAAATGGCAAACAATATCCGTACAATCTGAGACATAATCTGATAGAACAACTGAAGGACCTTAAAAAAAAGTTTCCCGATTTTGAGTCGTTCAAGGATGCAGACATCAATAAAATATTTACGGAAGCGGAATTGGAGGGAGCTCAAAAATTACAGGTCACGACACTTTCCTCTATCATTCTGATCAATGAAGGCAATCTTGATTTCAAAATAGTAAAACTACCTATTGAGGCACAGTTCTCCCCTATTTATGCGATTGCTTCAGGGGATTTTGACCAAGATGGCGACCAGGATCTTGTTATGGGTGGAAACCTCTATAACACGAAACCCGAAGTCGGACGATATGACGCCTCATATGGCATTTATTTGGAAAATATCGATGGTTCAAGTTTCAAATTCCGAAATGGGGGTGCAGGTTTTTCCCTTTTAGGTGAAATACGCGATATAAAAGTAAGTAAACAGGGATTGATAGTTTCTAGAAACAGCGATTCCCTAGCAATATTCAATTACAAAATTAAATGAGATATCTCAAAGGCTTAGTAGTACTGTTGGCAATTTCAATCATTGGTTGTTCTGAAAAGAAAGACGCGGTCACCGAAAAATCGGCTATTTATTTTAATTCCATCTCCCCTGAAAAAAGTGGTTTGGATTTTTCGAATACCCTGCATCCAAAAAACGATTTGAACATTATAGAATATCTCTATTATTACAATGGCGGGGGCGTAGCCGTCGGCGACATCAACAATGATGGCTTAGACGATGTATATTTTACCGCGAACCAATCTCCCGATCGGCTCTATTTGAATCTTGGAGGACTCAAGTTCAAGGATATAACCGAGTCAGCTGGCCTGGCCATAGACTCGACTTGGTCTTCCGGGGTAACCATGGAAGATGTGAACAACGATGGATTCCTCGATATACATGTTTCCAAGGTAGGGAACTACAAAGGCTTAAAAGCGCATAACCTACTTTATCTGAACAAGGGCAATGAAACCTTTGAAGAGGTATCAGAAGCGGTTGGACTTGCTTTTTCGGGATTTTCAACCCAAGCTGCCTTTATGGACTATGACAAAGATGGGGATATGGATATGTATCTTATGAACTGTTCAATACATACACCAAGAAGCTATGGTAGGGTAGACAAAAGAAAGGAAAAAGATTCGCTGGCCGGTGACCGCTTTTATGAAAACAAACTTGAAGAAGGCACACTTTCCTTTAAGAATGTTACAGAGGCATCCGGCATCTATAGCAGTCCCTTGGGTTATGGTTTGGCCTTGGTTACCTCAGACATGAATCAAGATGGATTGTTGGATATATATGTCGGCAATGATTTCCATGAAAATGATTACCTGTATATCAATCAAGGGGATAAGACCTTTAAGGAAGTAGGTGCTGATTGGTTAAACCATACGACCCGCTTTACGATGGGTGCCGATATTGGCGATTTGAACAATGATGGCCTTCAGGATGTATTTAGCTTGGATATGATGCCCTTTGATCATGAGGTATTTATGAAATCGGGTGGTGAGGATTCTGATAAAGTAGACCAAATCAAAGAAAATTTTGGATATGGCAAACAATATGCCCGTAACAATTTTCAACTCAATACGGGCCAAGGTACTTTCTCCGATATTGCGCCAATGACCAATACCCATGCCACCGATTGGAGCTGGTCGGTATTGATAGAGGATTACGACAACGATGGTATGAACGATCTTTATATTACCAATGGCATTTATAAAAGGCCTAACGACCTCGATTACATCAATTTCCTCAGTACGACCAATTTTAGTGATTACAGTCAAAATCAGGCGAATGAGATCGAAAGAAAATTAATCGACCAAATGCCGACCCTGAAGCTTTCAAATGTCATTTTTAAAAATAAAGGCGATTTTGAATTTGATCGATTGACCACCGAAGCTGGCTTAACACCTTCCTTTTCAAATGGATCCGCCTACAGCGATTTGGACCTCGATGGGGATTTGGATGTTGTGGTGAACAACATCAATGACAAAGCATTTCTATTAGAGAATAAAAGTAACGTTGAGGGCCAGCATAACTATATTGCTTTTGACCTAAAGGATAGTTCGAAAAGTACCA
>NZ_JBATHS010000408.1:0-14421 GCF_049667165.1 Maribacter sp. | reverse complement strand
GGTCGAAAATAAGGCTGCACCCATTAACGTGCATAGTTCATTGCTTCTGACTTTCCTTTCGTAAAGTCATCGCACTTTTGCTGTCTTTGGTTTTCAGCGGAAAATCCTCGCGGATTTTCACGCAACGAAACCATACACAAACCATTGGCTACAAGCTAAAAATAACAATAACACACCACAAAATACAAAATGGAAAAAGTAATACTAGTAACTGGATCATCCCGTGGAATTGGAAAAGAAATAGCGATTTTATTGGCGGAAAATGGTGGGAAAATAGTAGTCAATTATGCAAATAATGAAAAAGAGGCGAATGATACGGTCGAACAAATAAAAAACAGCGGTGGAACTGCAATTGCGTTCAAAGCAGACGTAAGTAAAAGAGAACAAGTTACTGCATTGTTCGATAAGGCGATCGAACACTATGGTCGTGTGGACGTTCTAATCAATAATGCGGGAATTATGATAACCAAGCTGCTTAATGAAACTAGCGAAGACGATTTTATCAAACAATTCGACGTAAACGTGAAAGGAACATTCAATACGCTACAAGAGGCTTTTTCCAGATTATCGAACAACGGAATTATAATAAATTTTTCTTCAAGTACAGTAAAAATGATGCTTCCCTCCTATGCGCTTTATTCGGCAACAAAAGCTGCGGTCGAACAAATGACCAGAGTTTTTTCCAAAGAAATTGGCAGAGGTATTTCCGTAAACGCAATTGCACCAGGACCAACGAACACCGAACTTTTTTTAAACGGAAAATCGGAGGATTTTATCAAAAGACTTGTAAGCCTAAACGCTTTCAACCGTCTTGCCGAACCAAGTGATATTGCCAAAGTAGTTCATTTCTTGGCAAGCGATAATTCAAAGTGGATCTCAGGCCAGGTAATCGGAGTTAACGGAGCGATGGTATAAGATGGGTATACGGGAAAATCAAACCAATTAACGGAAAAGCCTGTTGCCAAAAACCTAATAGATGAACCGGGATGAAAAATAAGAATTTGAAAAACAAAACAACCGGACAACTACAGTCTAAGCTAAGTGTTACTAAAGCCATTTCCATAGCATTGGTTATTGCATTAACACTTTTTACGGCATTTTCAATTTATGGTTTAATCGCTAAAGATAATGTCCCGACTTATATTGCACTATTCGCTATAGCGTGCACCAGCTGGTCATTTCTTCCTTTACCATTCATCGCGATCAAGGAAATTAAAAGCGAATTGAAATTAAGAGAGAATATCAGGTAAATATTTGATGCCATAAAAAAGTCTAAAGGTAAGAGTAACTCAAATTAAGGGATTTAACATCCTGTGTGCGGGGGTACTCCGTTCAGGACTGATCTACACGGAAAAGGACCAAGCAAAGTGTGTTCGCTACGCTCGTAAGGTAGGCCCATTATTATTCCCAATACCACAAAATCCTCAAGATACGGCCGCCCGAGATCTTATTTGCAACCTATCGCACGAAATCCAATTCGCCTCAATAGACAGTTTTCGCCCGATAGTTACTGGTTTTTGTTATATTTCCTCAAAAATCACTGGCCAACGCTCCAACTGGCACACTGCTTTAGCAGCTGTCGTGTTTAGCAGGTCGTTAGCGAACATTAAACTAACCTTAAGAATTCTATTATGAAACAATTCCTATGTGCACTACTGATGATAGCAATCGTAACGGGTTGCAAAACTGAAAATCAAGAAAGCAACGTAGTAATCAATGAATTACCGCTTGAAACGTATTATCAAAATAGCAAGCTTCCTGCTGCCATTATGGGGTACAGTACTGAAGAAGGAAAAATGAACTGGTATGCTTTTGGACCATCAGTTTGGGGTGGAAAAGACACGATAAACGAAAATAATATCTTTAGGATTTATTCCATGACAAAGGCCATAGCCTCTGTTGCTGCATTGCAACTTGTTGAAAAAGGTTTAATTGGGCTTGATGACCCTTTGGATGAATTAATGCCAGAAATGACCTCTATTCCTATACTAAGTAAAGAAGGAGAACTTGTTAAAGCCAATAAATCAATAACGTTGAGAAACCTATTAACCCATACCGCAGGATTTGGATACGACTTTTTCGATGTGCAACTTCAAAATTTTGATACAACTGGATGGGAATACGAAGACCTTCCAAGATTATTTGAAACGGGTGAAAAATGGCACTACGGCAGAAATACAGACTGGGTAGGAAAAATCATTGAAAAAGTAAGTGGAGAAAATCTTGAAGATTATATTCGAGAAAATATTACTGGACCCTTAAACATGAACAGTACTTGGTTTAACGTTCCTGATAACTTGAAAGAGAATATCGTTTCATGGGGAACGCGCGATTCAACGGGATTTAAAGAATACCCTCGTATCCCAATTGCACCAGTTACTGAATTTATTGCTGGTGAAGGTTTATTTGGTTCACCAAAGGATTACCTAACATTTCTCAATTGTATAATGAATAATGGTACATATGATGGCGGTCAAATCCTGAAATCAGAAACCGTTGAATTGATGTTTAAAAATGCCCTACCGAATGGTCTTACGCTTACCTTTGATTTACCTGAAGAGGGGTTGCCAGAAACAGTAGGACATTTTCCTGATGAATCGGACCTCTATAGTTTATCCTGGGCCATCGAGAATAGTAATGACGAAATGGTACGCACCCAAGGTGCAGTATATTGGGCGGGAGTTGCTAATTCATATTACACATTGGATAAAGACAAAGGGATTGCAATAGTATATTTTACACAGTTTCTTCCTTTCAATGATAAAGTGTCCTATGATTTTTATCGTCTTTTCGAAAAAGAAGTCTACACGGGTCTTAACACCAAACAATGATTACCGACAATGGCCATAAGTAATCCTCCAAAGGCCCTACAGAGAGGAATAAGCGAACAAGTTGCACCCCTATGATTCATCAAATCCAAATTATTTGTCAAAATATGATAGCAAAGAAATGATGACAGCCTTCAGCTCCAGCGAATTTAGAAAAATGGTTGACCTCGAGATATCATATGTCTATAGTATTCAGAATAAGATGGATAGAATATACGAAGAAGGACTAGCGATTATAGCGCTTGTTGATATGGATTTAAAAACCAATTAAGGAACTTAGGATAGCTATAATTCAATGTGGTTTATGCGCATGCCCCAAAAGGCACCTAAAAAATAAAGCGTAGCACCCCGTTGGGATGCTACGTTTCAAATATTATAAGTATGCGATTATTAGTAAAGGCGTTCTGCTCATACTGCTACTGTTTTGATTCCGTTACTACAAATTCATGAATCTGATGAACGATCCCTTTTACCACTGAAGGAATTACATTTCCAGAAGTCAAAATTCTCGATATCACAACCAAGAAGTAAACTGGAGCGAATCTCAGGAATCTGTAGTGCCAACAGCAAGTACTGCCACCTTTTTACCAATACGCCCATCCAAAAATTATGGCATCGGAATAGCCAATCCCAGTAATGGGATCTGGAGCGTTTTCAGCTGCAGTATAGAGTAGGGCTATTTCCCAACCCCTGACACCAGAAAAAACACCCTGACTTTTATCTGGGCTATATTGGCCTATTCGTCGAAATCTGCTATTGCCCTCAGCATCATAGTGAAAGGGACCGTTAGTGGCCTCTAGCCACAACATTCCATTATCCAATTGGTAAAAACCTTCCCCGTATCCTTCATAATCAGGTAAACAAAAGACAGGAAAATACATGGAATGCACAGGTTTTGAATACCAATATCCATCCGCGACCGTCACTCCTGTAAATCCAATGTAATATTCAGGATTTTCACATCCCTCAGCTCCAGTGGGTCCATTTTCATTAAAACAAGGGATGGGGGATTCGCAAGATTCCCCAACAAATGGGCCAAATTGTAAGTTATAGCCTAGTTTCATTAAAATGGGATGCCAATTTCCGTGTTTCCCGCGTACACCTTTACTCATCCCATTGTTGAGATATTCTTTCCCAGGACCAGCTTCAAACAAGGCCAAATCTTCAGCACTCATCATAGCTTTGATGTCAGTCGGAATTTCAGGGACCGTAAATTGTTCTAGGGATTCCTCCTCTTGGGAGACTACCTCAGTGTCAATGCTTTCATTCTCACAAGATATCAACAACATACCGAGGAGAAAAAACAAGTAAGAAATTTTGAACCGTTTCATAATACTTTTTTTTAGATTATTACATTTACAATTAGGTCAAAAAATTGCTTGAAGATTAAGTTAGAAACCGGATGGAACTTCGCAAATGATCCAGATCAGTGTATCATTATATAGAGTCATTCTTATGTTACTCCTAACATTGATATGACAAAAACCTTGTTGTCTGAAGGTGTAGCCTTCTTTTTTTCTTATAAAATATTTTGGACTTAATGGGCCAATCAATGTTGGCAAGGTGATGATATGAGCCCTGAGCCTGGCGATTACCCTCTGATTTCGTAATCCCAATCCCATTCCCTTATATTTGCATAAAAAACATGGGATGCAATATATAGTACAACCTTGGCCTTGGTATGTCTCCGGGCCACTGATTACATCGATTATGCTGCTGCTTTTCTATTTTGGAAAGTCGTTCGGCATGTCATCGAACCTGAGAACACTTTGTAGTATGGGTGGTGCAGGAAAATACTCCGATTTTTTTAAATACGACTGGAAATCCCAACGTTGGAACTTGGTCGTTGTCATAGGTGCCATAACAGGAGGCTTTATCGCGGTACATTTTTTATCCGATGGTTCGGCCATCGCACTGTCCCCCAATACGATCGAAGATTTAAATGCCTTGGGTTTTTCAAATGCAGGGGAAACGCTCTTGCCCCCAGAAATATTCAACTGGGATTCCGTTTTGACATTTAAAGGGTTGGCCATATTGATTATCGCCGGCTTTTTGGTCGGCTTTGGTACCCGTTATGCCGGGGGGTGTACCTCGGGCCATGCCATATCGGGATTGAGCAATCTGCAAAAGCCCTCCTTGGTAGCCGTCATCGGCTTTTTTCTTGGCGGCCTGATCATGACCCATTTTATGCTACCCTTAATCTTTAGCGTATGAATTTTATAAAATATCTATTGGTCGGTATGTTCTTTGGGATTGTGTTGGTGAAGTCCGAGGCCGTTTCCTGGTACCGCATTTTTGAAATGTTCAAATTCCAGTCCTTTCATATGTACGGTATTATCGGCTCTGCCGTACTACTGGGCATTTTAGCGGTCGCGTTTATCAAACGAACAGGCCTTAAGAGTTTTGAAGGCCAAACCATCAATATCGCCCCCAAAGAGAAGGGGTTTACCCGTTATCTCTTGGGAGGTTCCATATTCGGATTGGGCTGGGCCCTGGCAGGTGCTTGTCCGGGACCCATGTATATCTTGGTAGGTACTGGGGTTTTCAGCATGCTCATCGTCATTGCCGCAGCCATTTTGGGCACCTTTGTCTATGGGCTGGTCAAGGACAAATTACCGCACTAAATCATCCCATGATCACTTGTACGGAATGTGCCTTTCCTTTGTCCAAAATAGGAATCGTATTCGAGGGAATTTCCTTTCCGTTGACCAAAATACGTTTCACGCCCTTACTCACATGGTCGGGATTTTGAACCTCTATTTTATAGGTCGCGCCCCTAAATTCCCTGCTCATTTTGAATCCATCCCATTTTGATGGAATGCAGGGATCGATGACCAAGCCATCATAATCTGTTTTTACACCCAAAATGTATTGGGTGATCGCAAAGAAATTCCAGGAAGCGGTGCCCGATAACCAGGAGTTTTTGGCCTCTCCCGGTTTAAAAGCTTCCTTACCTGCAATCATTTGGCAATATACATAAGGCTCTACCCTATGCAGTTCCGAAATGTCCTCCAAGAAACTTGGCGCTATCTTGGTATAATACGCATACGCCTGGTCTCCCCTCCCCAATAGGGTCTCCCCGATCATGATCCAAGGATTGTTGTGGCAGAAGATACCCCCGTTTTCCTTATACCCGGCCGGATACGTTGATATCTCCCCGTATTCAATATAGTATTTGGTAAATGCCGGACTATTCAACACAATGCCATATTCACAATCCAAATGCTCTTTTACCGCATTCAACGATTTTTCAACCATGCCCTCTTCCTTGCCAATCCCCGCCATGGAACACCACCCTTGGGACTCAATAAAGATCTTCCCTTCTTCATTTTCATTCGACCCGATTTTCTTACCGAAGTAATCATAGGCCCGTAAATACCAATCGCCATCCCAGCCGTCTTTTTTTACAGCTTCGATCATCAGATCCACATGATTTTGAGCTTCTTTTGCCTCTTCTTCTTTGCCAATCCTGTTGCATAGTTTCACATATTCCTTTCCATAGACCACAAAAAGTCCGGCAATCATAAGCGATTCTGCCGTTCTCCCTTTTTTGTTTCCTGTTGTTTGAAAAGAGTCGTTGGGATTATCAGAGAAGCAATTCAAGTTTAAGCAATCATTCCAATCGGCTCGGCCGATAAGCGGCAGACCATGGGGACCCAAATTGTTCACCACATGATAGAAAGATGCTTTTAAATGCTCAAAATGTGGTTTCGCTTTAGACGCATCATTATCAAAGGGCACCATTTCATCCAGCAGTGAAAAATCCCCAGTTTCCTTAATATATTCCGTTGTGGAGAGGATCAACCATAACGGGTCGTCATTAAAATCGCCCCCTACAGCGGAATTTCCTTTTTTGGTCAAGGGTTGGTATTGGTGATAGCACGAACCATCCTCAAATTGGGTCGATGCGATATCGAAGATACGTTCCCTGGCCCTTTCCGGAATCTGATGTACAAACCCGATTAAATCCTGATTGGAGTCCCTAAAGCCCATACCACGCCCGATACCCGATTCAAAGAAGGAAGCGGAACGCGACATGTTGAAAGTGACCATACATTGGTATTGGTTCCAGATATTCACCATACGATCCAAACGGTCATCATTGGATTCAATGTTGATCTTGCCCAGTAATTTATCCCAATAGGTACGCAATTCGTTATAGGCGGCATCGATTTTTTCAACGGTATCGAATTTGGCCATCATGGCCTTGGCAGGCTTCTTATTGATAACCGCTTTGCTTTCCCATTTATCTTCCTTGTCGACCTCAACATAGCCCAACATAAAAATAAAATCGCGCAATTCCCCGGGTTGCAATTCCACTTCAATATAGTGGGAAGCGATGGGCGACCAACCATGTGCCTCCGTATTCTTTGGTGTCCCTTGGTTCACTACATCGGGGTTATCAAAGCCATTGTATAGCCCCAAAAACGATTCCCTATCGGTATCATACCCATCAATGGGTGCATTGACGGAATAAAAAGCATAATGGTTACGACGTTCCTTGAATTCTGTTTTATGGTAAATCGTGGAGTCCTCGATTTCTACCTCCCCAGTTGAAAAGTTCCGTTGGAAATTGGTCATGTCGTCCTCGGCGTTCCAAAGGCACCACTCTATAAAGGAGAACAATTTTAGTTTTTTGGTTTCTGAAGTGGTATTCTTCAAGGAAACCTTCTGGATCTCGCCCCAAAATCCCAAAGGAATGAATTGAAGGATCTTGGCCTCTACCCCATTCTTTGCGCTATTGAATTTGGTATAACTCATGCCATGGCGGCATTCATAACTATCCAACGGGGTCTTCATCGGTTTCCAACCTGGGGACCAAGTGGTATCACCATCTTTTATATAAAAGTATTTGCCCCCGTCATCAATGGGTACATTATTATAACGATAGCGCGTTAACCGTCTAAATTTAGCGTCTTTATAAAAGGTATACCCGCCACCGGTATTGGAGGTTAAGGAAAAGAAATCCTCATTGCCCAAATAATTGATCCAGGGGTATGGGGTTTGGGGATTTGTGATTACATATTCCCTATTCTGATCATCAAAATGTCCGTATTGCATGTTTCTGCTATTAATTTTTAAAGTATCTTATTCTTGAAGCCTTCGCTGTTTCAGCTCCAGTGTGATCTCATCCAATTTCTTTTGCGTCAAGGGGTATAGGAACATTAATCCTGCCGCCAAAACAGTGATCAAGGCAGGCACCCAACTCATCAGCATAATGATTCCCGGTACCGCTCCTTTAATCGATTCGGGATCCTGACCATTGTAGGCGAAAGCCCCCAAAACCAAACCGATAATCGCACCAGCGATACCCCCACCGAACTTGGTCGCAAACGAACCTGCCGAATAGATCAATCCTGTAGCCCTACGGCCATTCTTGAACTCGGAATAATCCGCAGCATCACCCAACATGGCAAAAAACAAGGTTGGGAAGATAGCGGCCGCAAATTCAGAAACAATACCAATAGTGAATATGGCGGTGATATCCTCAGGGCCGCAAAAAGCAAGTAAGGCATTCACCCCACCGGAAAACACGAGGGCATAAATAAAGAGGTTGCGTTTGCCCAATCGCTTTCCTAAGGGAGCAGTTGCCATCGCGCCAAGCACAGAGGCGATCATGAGACCGATCAAGAACGAGGCGGCCAAGAGTTGGTTATGCAGGTAGTGGCTAAAATAAATGATGACAATGCCCTGCTTTATCGAATTGTATACATTGAACAAAAGTCCTATGACCAATAATACCAGCCACGGTTTGTTCGAAATCAAATCCTTGAAATCCTGTTTTAAATTATTCTTTTGTTCTTTAGGGGGCTGAATTCTTTCTTTTGTGGAATAGAAGGTCAAGAACATCAATATCGCCAGAAAAATTGACATCAAATACATGGCGTTGCTATACCCTCTTTTCTGGTCGATAATGGTGATTTTATCCTGTGATAAATTTGCCTCTCCTTCCACCATAAACATATACTCCTTATCGGCTTTCATAGAAAAACTCTTTCCGCGGGTAGGGCTATTCTCCCCAGAGACTTCTTGGGCATCGTCCCAAGTAAACAAGGCAATCCCATCATCGGTCTTGATGTTCACATTCTCCACATCGGAGGGTGCTGAAACGACTACTTTATATTTGTCATCGGCTAATTGATCTACAACTATCGAGGGGTTTACATTCCCGTAATAAGCTACCAAAAAAAGTAAAGCCCCTTGTACCAACATACCCCCACCAAAGGCACCGACCATCCGGTAAGATCCCAAACTGGTGCGTTCTTTATCATCCCCGGTCATTACGGCCATCAGTGCCCCATAAGGCACATTATTCGCTGTATATATTAACGTGAAAAAGATATAGGTGACGTAGGCATAAACGATCTTCCCCGTTTCCCCTAAATCGGGACTAGTAAACAAAAGGGACAAAATTGCGGCCAAAGGAATGGCGGTCCATAAAATCCATGGGCGGAATTTACCGTATTTAGATTTGGTACGGTCACCAATGATCCCCATGACAACATCACTAATCCCATCGCTAAATCGGGCGACGAGCATTAAGACCCCCACGGTAATGGGACTCAAGCCAAAAACATCGGTATAGAATATGAATAAGAATGTGGCTACCCCTCTCCAGGCAATATTGGCAGCCCCATCTCCCAAGGCATAGCCTATTTTTTCCTTTACGGATATTTTTTCGAATGAAGCCATAGCCTTTGGTATTGATTAGCTTTTAAAAGTAATCAATATTCAGGGTGCCCTGTAATGCAAAACAGTCTAATAATGCGCTAAAAAATAAGATTCGCAGCGGTAGGTACAAAAGATGAATACATCGCCCTGCACCGTATGTCAAGAATTTGGAAAAGCGGTTTAAATCATACGATCTCCGCACTTAAGCCTGCTTGGAGCAAACGAGAGCAGCGGGGTTCAAGATCTTTATAATCCCCTGTTTTTACAGTACATTTACCATTATAATGAACAATCAAAGAGCATTGTTCGGCCTGTTCCGGAGTATGGTCGCATACATCAACAAGGGTATCGATAACATGATCGAAGGTATTTACTTCATCATTGAAAAGTACAATTTCGTTTTGCTTTACTGTTTCTTCCTCAAGCAGTAATTCTTCCGAAGATTTTTCCTTTGTGCCCATAATACAACATTTAAAATCGGACAAGAGCCTGTTTGGCATAGGCCCTGAACACTCCTAAAATACATATTTTACGGCAACCCAATTATTTTTTTCCAGTATTTTTTCAAGCTTGAGGCCAGATTTAACACATTTTTCAGTGATCAGGGGAATGTCCTCTTTATAAAATCCGCTTAAAAATAACTGTCCGTTTTCCGCTAGGCATTTGACATAGACGGGAATATCGGATAGCAGGATATTCCTATTGATATTGGCGATGATGACATCATACCTTTGCTCTTTCAATAGGGTGGCATCCCCTTCATACACCTTGACATGGCTGCAATGGTTTCGTTCAACATTCTCCTTGGCATTGAGGTAACACCAATTATCGACATCTATGGCATCGACGGAAGTCGCGCCCCTCATTTCGGCAAGAATGGCCAAAACCCCAGTTCCACTTCCCATATCCAAAACGGTCTTCCCCTGAAAATCATGGGCCAGAATAAACTGCAACATCATATGGGTGGTCTCATGGTGCCCTGTACCAAAACTCATTTTAGGTTCGATGACAATATCGTAGGTAAGCGCTGATTTTTCATGAAAGGGAGCCCTAACCTCGCATTGCTCTCCCACCCGTATCGGGTTGAAATTCCGTTCCCAGGTCGCATTCCAGTTTTCCTGCTCCAATTCTTTCCTATCGTAGTGGATCGTAACGTTCGAATTCCCTAAAATCATGACTTCGTTCAAAATGTCCTCCCGCCACTCCGATTTTTGGATATAGGCCTGTATGCCGGTTTCATGTTCCACAAAACTCTCGAACCCCGCCTCCCCCAATTCCGCGATTAGAATATCGGAGGTTGGTTGTAATGGGGAAATCTCAAAGTTGTACTCTATATAAATGGTATTCGACATCTCAAGGGTTTCAGGCATAGAAAGAGCCGGACGAACAAGAATCCAAGTCTGTCAGTCTGAGCGCCGTCGAAATGCTTCAAAGCTCAGCACATTAAGGTCTTCGACTGCGCTCAGACTGACAAATCCGATTAAATCGTACTTATTAGACCGTCTTGTTTTTAAATATGTTTTTGGCCTAGATTGCCTTGATGATAGCGATAAAATCATCAGAAACCAGCGCCGCACCTCCTATGAGGCCACCATCGACATCGGGTTTGGAAAAAATCTCCTTGGCATTGTCAGGCTTAACACTTCCTCCATAAAGAATGGAAACCCCATCGGCAATACTTTGATTAAAAGCCGTGGCAATCGTTTTACGGATAAAGGCATGCATTTCCTGGGCTTGTTCTGGAGAGGCGGTTTCACCCGTACCAATGGCCCATACCGGTTCGTAAGCCAATATGATGCTCTTCCATGCGCTTGCGTCCAATCCGAAAAGGGCATTCTTTAACTGACTTTCGACCACCTTGAAATGATTCCCTGATTTACGATCGTTCAATTCCTCCCCAAAACAGAACATAACGGTCATTTTCTTGGCAAGGGCAGTCTTTACCTTCTTCTTTAGGATCTCATCGGTTTCACCGAAATAGGCCCTCCGTTCAGAATGGCCCAATATTACGGTGTTGATCCCAATGTTCAATAACATGTCGGCAGAAATTTCACCGGTAAACGCGCCATTCTCTGCAAAATGCATGTTCTGGGCTATAACCTCGATGGTCGAATCTTGTAATTGGTTAACGGCACTCGCCAAATTGACAAAGGTCGGTGAAACCATGACAATTGCATCCGTATCGGGTAATTTGCCGGAAACCGCTGCCAATAAGGCTTCGGTTTCTTCCATATTTTTATTCATTTTCCAGTTACCTGCTACTATTTTGTCTCTCATGATCTATTTTTTCTTAGTTGATTAATAATTGCTTTATCACTGGCCTTTATGGCCTTATATAATGTAATATTTCCTTGTGCGTCAAGAACCATGTATCTAGGGATCCAATCCAGGTCTATCGTTTGAAACAGTTCGGACTTCCAGCCATCCTTGGCCCAAAAGTGCGATCCTTGCCCAATATTGAATTTTTCAATTCCCTTTTTCCAACTTGCTTCATCCTTATCAAGGGATATAAACACCACGACCATGTCGGGAAACTCCTGTTGCAACTCTTTTACCTTAGGCATCCCTACCACACAATCCTTACACCATGAAGCCCAAATATCCAACAGTATGGCACGTCCTTCATTTGCTTTCAGTATCGATTGGAAGGTAACCTCTTCCCCATTTAAATCCTCGAAGGAATCATTCAAGGCCGCATCATTGAAAAATGTCGGATCCTGGGCACATCCCGACAATGAAAAAAAGATAATGCAGGTCGTAATTAGTATATTGATTTTCCTCATATGCATTAAAATTTCAAGGCATTCAAATCGTTGAAATGCACTTTTTGTGTAATCGTACCATCTTCGACGACCAAAACCCCAGGATTGGAACGCACAATGGTCTTCAATGCCGTCTCATCGGTGAAATAAAAGGAGGTATCCAGATTGAACTTTTTGACCAAGGCATCGGTCTGTTCCGGACCAGATGCCGACATCCCTATTACCTTATAGCCCTTATTCTTTGCTTTCGTAATCATTTCAACCACCTTGGGATAGGCTTTATAATTACTTTTTTTAAGGTCAAAAGAGATGATCATCACCAATTTTGGTTCTTTCAGTAATTCCGGGGCATAGTCTACCCCATCCTGTTCTATGGTGAAATCGTGGATCGGGGGTTCGTACCCTTTTTCGATTTCAGTGGTCTCCACGTCGATGAACTCCCCCTCGACCGAAGGATAATCCCCCTGGGTCACAATCACTTTTTCCGCCCCATCGATATTGAATTTCCAAGCGTATTCAAAAACCGGTTTTTGGGCATCTTCAGGCATGACCATGCCTTCCCTGATATTGGCACCGATCTTATAAGGCCTAAAATCTATCACGGGAAGATGTCGCAGCACATGATTCGCGAAAAGTATACAGATCACCAAGGAAACCGCGGTGATTATCCGCTTTGTATTCGACCCGAAAATGGGTTTCACAAATCGTTGGCCCATAAACAGAATGACAATGAATACGAGCAGCACAATATCCTTGGTAAACGAGCCCCATGGGGTCAGATTCACGGCATCACCAAAACAACCGCAATCGGTGACCTTGTTGAAATAGGCCGAATAAAAGGTTAAGAACGTGAAGGATATAATCATCAGGAGTAAGCTCCACAACGTAAATTTGGTCCTAAAACCCAACAATAACATCACGCCCAAAAGGACTTCAAATATCACGACAAACAGCGCGATGGCTAAGGCGTAAGGCACCAAAAAAGGCAGGTTAAGCACCCCTTCACTAAAGTATTCCTCCAATTTAAAGGAAAACCCCAACGGATCGTTAAGCTTTATAAAACCACTGAAAATAAACAATACACCAACGAATATTCGCGAAAAAGCCACTAGATATTTCATTTGGAATCCTGTTTTAAATGAATCATTGCAAAAACGGCATAATTTACCATATCCTGATAGTTAGCATCAATCCCCTCACTGACCAAGGTTTCCCCTTTATTATTCTCCATGGTCTTTACACGTAAGAGTTTTTGAAGGATCAGATCGGTCAAGGAGCTTACCCGCATATCGCGCCATGCCTCCCCATAATCATGGTTCTTATCCTCCATAAGTGCTTTGGTGATCGTGGCATGTTTGTTATAAAGTTCAAGGGCTTCCGCTTCCGAAAGATCAGGCTGATCTACCACCCCTTTCTCGAGCTGTATCAGGGCCATGATCGCGTAATTGATGATGCCGATAAATTCGGAACGCTCATCCTCATCGATCTTCTGCACCTCATTCTCCTGCAGGCCACGTATGCGCTGTGCTTTAATGAATATCTGATCGGTCAGGGAGGGCAATCGTAGAATACGCCATGCACTGCCGTAATCTTTCATCTTTTTCTGGAATAAATCCCTACAAATTCCAATTACCGCATCGTATTGTTCGGAAGTCTGCTGCATGTAGTGTGTTTAATACCATTAAAACTTTAAAATAAGGCAAACAAACTTGTTCATTTTCCTTTTTACATCCTTGATCAACTTTTCCGTAGCCAATGCTATGCAAAAGTATCACGGCATCGTAAAAAGAAAAAGCAACTTCGCCTCTTAAGCCCTATTTTAAAATTCAAATGGTATAATTTGCGTAAATTTCGCCTAAAATAATCTAATCATCAAAGTTCGTGTTTTAAAGTTGGTTTATCAAACTTTATTAGGGCAACTTTGCATCTTACTTTTGCGGTATGACGTTGAATTGCAATGGAAAACTCATTGATTTGTCCAGCCCTAAAATCATGGGCATCCTGAATCTTACGCCCGATTCATTTTATGATGGCGGAAAATACAAGGATGAAAAGCATGTTTTGGACCAAGTTGAAAAAATGTTGCTCGAGGGGGCCACATTCATAGATGTGGGGGCATACAGTTCAAGACCTGGGGCGGCCATGGTTTCCCCGGAAGA
>NZ_JBATHS010000407.1:0-2161 GCF_049667165.1 Maribacter sp. | reverse complement strand
TCCTTGGCCACTTTCGCCCATTGTCGCGTATCGAGGTTCGTGGGATTGAACTGCTCTGGTTTTTCGCCCCCGGTACCCCACTCCATATTGGTGAAGGTATTCATGTTAAAATGCACAAAAGCATAATATTCCAGTTCATGCCATGCCAATTGACGATCAGAGGGCACTGGCGTAATGGGTTCGGGGGGCGTTATTTCATTGCATGATTCTAGAAAGACCAAAAGCACTAAAATTACCAGTCGCAATTTTTCCATATTCACTATTTTGTATCTTATATTCCAATCCCTTCCGACCCTGACGGCACCGTCAGGGTCACCTTCCCTAATCAAGGGAAGGAGCTTTTTTGATTTTCACCACCCGTGCCACATTCCAAAATGCAAACCCTTCCGACTTTCAGTAAAGATACTCATTGATATAGTTTTACCCAATCAATGATCATCTGTACCGGCAGATCTTTAGGATTTACCTCCCCGACCCAGGACCCTCCCAATTGTTGGTCAATGAGCAGGTAAAATGGTTGGTCGAAAGGCCATTGCGAGGGGTCTACCCCTTCTATTCTCGGATAGGTATAGGATGCTTTCCCGTTCAAGGTGTACACCAACTTATCAGGATACCATTCCAATCCAAAAGTATTGAATTGTTCGGTATCACAAGGCGCCGTGGTAGAATAAGGCGGATTCTCTTTTTGTTTGAGTTCCAGTGTATAGTACGAATGGGTGGTTTGATAGATGATGGTGTCATAATTCAAATGCTCCATAATATCGATTTCACCGTTACGTGGGTAGTCTCCATATTTTTTTTGCTCTGCAAGCATCCAAATAGCGGGCCAAGCCCCTTGGGCACTCCCCAATTTGGCCCTGATCTCAATTTTCCCATACTGGAAGGCTACTTTTCCCTTGGTATAAATACCCCCTGTTAAATAGGGCCTTGGGTCACTGATGGTATCCGGATTGTTAATTCCTTTTAAGTACAGTTGTCCATCGGCAATTTCATAACACCGGTCATCACTGGTCATATAATTACCCCAATCGGCCTTATTGGGCGGTATGCGTGTCCATTTTGTGCTATCCAATTCCTGGGTTTCAAATTCATCTTGCCATACCAATTTCCATTTCTTATTTACCCTATTTTCCTTTTGCACCAAGAGGGTCAAACCCGGTTTTTCAGGTTTCATGACCTTGCAACCCACCAAAAGGAGCAATACGATTCCGAATATACTTACGCTATTTTTCATAACTATTTATTTTAATACTTCCTATTGTTTTACCACGAACCACGTATAACCCTTAGCCGGAATGCGCACCATGATTTCAGTGCCATAATTCCGGCTTAATTTTGACTTCACAGGATTTTCCCCTTTTTCCAATACAAGAGCGGTATCAACCAAACCGGTATAATATAAGGGTACTTCAATCTTTTCTTCGATACCTTTTTCCGTGGGGTTAAAAAGTAGCACGAAGGCCTTTTCCCCCAATTTCGGATTTACGTGCATGAACCCATCCCAAGAACGGCCATTGGGTCTTCGTAAATGGATGATATCGGAATTCAATATATCCCTGTATTTTTTGTAATGCGCTATTTGTTCGATGACCAGGGCTTTGGTTGCATCGGTATCATAGAGCCGTGGGCCCCTGTAGCAGGCCTGTACCCCTGAACCATAGTTTTGTACCATGTGCGCCTTGTATGCATCCAAATGTTCGTTCAAGGGTTCCAAGGTTGCGGCCGCCCCTCCCCCGTGGTACTCCGTTAAAGGCACGAACGTCCACGCCATAGAAGGTGTTTTTTCCCAAGTACCATCATAGATATTCTGCCTACCCAATATGATCTGTTGTGCCCTTGGCAAGGACCAATTCACTTCACGATACCCGATACCGCATTTATTCGACCCTTGTAAATAGTAGAAATCAGGGGCATTCAAATAAATATCCTTTTCTTTTAGCCAATGGTAAAAGTCCTTGGTCATATGCCATTGTACCCATTGGGAATCTTCATACCCCTTGTGGTATTTGTGGGTGGTCGATGCGCAATAATCCCCTGGATAGGGTCCATCATGCTCTAAAAGATCGAACCCTGTTTTATCCAGAAAATATTTTAACTTTTCAAGGTAGGAATGTCCCCATTCGGATGCCAAACAGGGCGCATTCCCGAATTTGGCTCCCCC
>NZ_JBATHS010000406.1:0-2120 GCF_049667165.1 Maribacter sp. | reverse complement strand
GTTATTGGTCATCCTTATAACCTATCCACTTGCGGCCGGTGTCGAATTGAATGTATCTCCTTTTGATACCCAGGTTAGGGATAAATTTTCAAACTTTTTGACGAGTATGGAGTTTGTCAGCACCTCGGTCTCTATTGCATTCAGTCTTTTTACTAGTCTTTTTTATTCTGAAATCAGTGAAAATGTGGGCCATGGGGTGTTGATGAATTTCTTTACCGGAAAATACCACAAACCGACCGAGGAAAAACGAATCTTCCTTTTCTCCGATATGAAGTCCTCGACCACGATTGCAGAGCAATTGGGGCACATCAAGTATTTTGAATTGTTGCGGGAATACTATTCGGACTTTTCGGATGCGATCATTCGCCACGCTGGAGAAGTCTATCAATATGTTGGGGATGAAATCGTTATTTCATGGAAATACGAAGACGGTATAAAAGCCAATAATTGTATCGAATGCTTTTTCGCCATGAAAGCGGACTTACAAAAAAGAGGAGACTGGTATTCGGCAACTTTTGGCGTAGTACCCACGTTCAAGGCTGGGCTTCATGTAGGTAACGTAACCACGGGAGAAATAGGCGCCCTCAAAAAGGAAATCATTTTTACAGGAGATGTCTTAAACACGACCGCCCGTATTCAGGGACTTTGTAATAAATATAACGTGGACATCCTGGTTTCGGAGGATTTAATAACAGCACTACAATTGGGAAATGGGTTTCAAATCGAATCTTTGGGAACAACCGCATTGAAAGGAAAAGAAGTAAGAATGGAGTTGTTTACTATTCTTGGCTAACTGATATTGTTCGTGGTTTCATAGTCTATACTATTTAATCGCTCAAAATCATTTGAAGATTTTGGGGTATATCTAGTTATATTCAAAAACTGTCCATAAGGTTATGGCAACTTACCAGGAATTGGTGTTTATCCAGGTTTCAATGGTTTCCAGGAAATCTGGATGCAATTTTGCCCAGTACGGAAAATCGGTCTGACCAGCGTGGTACATGGAATGGTTGGCATCCTTCAATTCCACGATTTTATAATTGTCATTACCAGCTTCTTCCAACGCTTTGGAAATCAGTTCATGGCTGTTTTCGGGAATGATCTCGTCCAAAGTTCCTTGAATAATCAAAATAGGTTGTTTGGTTTTTTGGAAATAGGACATAGGGCTGTATGAAAGTTTTGGGTCTATCTGAACTTCATCAAGATTTGGAATCCAGATATCTGGGTACCATGGTTTGGATTTTTCCAACTCGATGGACTTCTCCAACTCGGTCCTTGTCAGGTCTCCGGCAATATGTTTAAAAACTTTTCTTTGCAATTCCACCCCTTCTTCAGGTATATCGGGATTATTGTTCTTCCACGCGTTCAGGTCACTTTCCAATAAGGTAGTGCCCGGGCAACTGACCGCAATACCATACTTCAGATCTTGTAATTCATTCAGAATATAGGGGACTTTAGTCGCGCCTTGACTGCTTCCCTTTATGCCGATTTTGGATAAGGGGATTCCGGTTTGTACGGAAAAATAGGCAATGGCATTTACATCATCCGACAATAATTCTTCCATGGTCGCTGCCTGCCAATTACCTTCGGAAGTTCCGGTACCACGTTTATCATAATGAAAGGTGGTATATCCTTTATTGGCAAAATAGATAGCCTCTGCCCTGGACCCGCTGCGATCACCGCTTCCTGAAGAAGTAAGAAATACAATTCCCTTATTATTGAGTTTAGCTGGAACTCGAATAGTCCCACCCATTTTCAGACCGTTTGATTTAAGGATGACTTCTTCGGTTTTTACACTTTCTTCCCTGCTTAAAGCTTCTCTCTTTAAGGTATAGGTTGTTACTAGCGAATCGACTTCCAATGATCCGGACAATCGAGCATAATTATCGATCCATTTGTTTTTAAAGTCATAGGTGTAGTGATCGCTTTGTAACATAAAACGTATTGAATCACCCCTTACCTGCGCATTGTGTAAGGGAATCTGAAATTCATTCTGTTCCAAACTGGTAAAGAACACTTTCCAGTCGGTGGAATCTTTTTTGATTTCGAAGGATATCGTATCGGAAAAATTGCCATGCCTGAAAATACCGCTGTAGACTCCTTCCTTTCCAACTTTCAAT
>NZ_JBATHS010000405.1:0-9275 GCF_049667165.1 Maribacter sp. | reverse complement strand
CCCATGACCTCACCAACTGTTTTCATCTGGAGACCCAGCGTTCTGTCGGAACCTTCGAACTTATAAAAATTCCATCGAGGTATCTTTACGATCACATAATCGAGGGTAGGCTCAAAAAGTGCCGATGTCGACTTGGTGATTTGATTGTCGAGTTCGTCCAAATGGTACCCAATCGCCAATTTAGAAGCGATTTTCGCAATGGGATAACCCGTCGCTTTTGATGCCAAGGCCGAAGAACGGGACACTCTGGGGTTGATTTCGATGGCAATGATATCTTCTTTTTCATCGGGACTTACGGCGAACTGCACATTGCATCCTCCTGCAAAATCCCCAATACTGCGCATCATTTGTATGGCCATGTCGCGCATTCTTTGGTAGGTACGATCCGATAAGGTCATTGCGGGTGCCACGGTGATGGAATCCCCTGTGTGGATTCCCATGGGGTCCATATTCTCAATGGCACAGATAATCACCACGTTATCGTTCTTATCGCGCAACAATTCCAATTCATACTCCTTCCATCCCATCAAGGCTTTATCGATCATAACCTCATGTATGGGGGAGATCTCGAGTCCCCTACTTAAAAGTTCATCGAAATCCTCAGGTTTATATACGATACTGGCACCTGCACCTCCCAAGGTATAGGAAGCACGGATGACCAATGGAAACCCGAATTCCTGGGCGATTTCCTTCCCCTTTAAAAATGAGGTCGCTGTTGCCTGGGGAGCCATTCCGATCCCGATTTTCAACATCAGTTCCCGAAACTTTTCACGGTCCTCGGTAATATTTATGGCGTCGATATCAACACCTATAATCTCGACCTTATGGTCTTCCCAAATTCCTTTTTCATCGGCTTCTATACACAGGTTCAATGCAGTTTGCCCCCCCATGGTCGGTAAGACCGCATCGATTTGGGGATGTTCCTTTAAAATATCGAGAATCGATTTTGTCGTCAGAGGTTTTAAATATATATGATCGGCCATGGTAGGGTCGGTCATGATGGTAGCGGGGTTACTATTGATCAAGATGGTCTCTATACCGTCTTCACGTAAACTACGCAGTGCTTGGGAACCCGAATAATCGAATTCACATGCTTGCCCAATAACAATTGGACCCGAACCTATAATTAAAATTGACTTTAAATCTTTTCTTTTTGGCATGCTCTCTGTTTTTTTAGATACTACAAGGATAAAAAAAAGGTGCTACTTTCGGAAAAGTAACACCTTAATATATTGTAAAAAGTTCAATCATTATTTTTTATGTCTCGGCTCAGAGGATACGGATAATTTTTTTCTTCCTTTTGCCCTTCTTCTAGAAAGAACCTTTCTACCATTGACAGTTGCCATGCGCTCTCTAAAGCCATGCTTGTTCTTTCTTTTTCTTTTTGATGGCTGATACGTTCTTTTCATCCTCAGGCTTAATTTTTATACTTTGTTGTGCGTTGTGATTTCGCGAATACCTCAGCAAAATCTGGGCGCAAATATACAAAGAGTTTTCGCTTTGGCAAACCTAATTAAAAAAATATTTTTTTCAGGTTGACGTACTGGCTACAAAGCGGTTTTTATTTACTTTTGCCCCACGAAGTCATAAATCGCCTTTGGCAAATTTCACCAAAGAACAATAGCAACATACCATGTTCAACAAGAATATCAAACTCGTCATAACTGGATTGATCATCGCATATGCCATTTATCAATTTATTGAAGGAAACATAGGCAACGGCATCTTCTTGATTCTTTTTTCGTTGATCTTCATTTTCCTTTACTTTAGGAATGAAATTATTTTGCTCGCTTTTCTTCGTATGAGAAAGCAAGATTTGGAGGGAACCCAAAAATGGTTGGACAGGATAAAAAACCCAGAAGCGGCCTTGATCACCAAACAGCAGGGGTATTTCAATTATTTACACGGCATCATCCATTCCCAAAAGAATCTGACACAAGCCGAAAAATATTTTAGAAAAGCCTTGAAACTTGGATTGACGATGGATTATGATACCGCCATGGCCAAGTTAAGTCTTGCCGGTATTGCTATGCAGAAACGACGTAAACGGGAAGCTACCACGTTATTGAACGAGGCCAAGAAACTGGACAAGAGCAATATGTTGACCGATCAAATAAAAATGATGCAGCAACAAATGAAAAAGATTTAAAGCAGGGGCGCCATCAACCTACTGAAGGATTCTTGAAGTCTTCGGACCAATCCACGTTGCATCCATCTATCATAATCCACTTCCTCACATTCCTCTAGGTCCGTTTTGTAGATGTTCCTCATTTGTTGGTTGATCCCTTTGTTGTAGATCAAAGCATTGATTTCGAAGTTCAACGAAAAACTCCTGTAATCCAAATTTGCGGTTCCTATACTCGAGAATACGTCGTCGATGACCATGGTCTTGGCATGTACGAAACCCTTACCGTATCTAAAGATTCGAATTCCGGAACGGGCCAATTGCTCAATATAGGAATCCGTGGCGTATTGGGCGGCCCATGAATCGGATTTTCTGGGGATGATGATCTTTACGTCAACACCACTTCTCGAGGCCGTTGTTAGGGCCGTTAGTATTTGACTGTTAGGAATTAAATACGGCGTGGTAATACAAATACATTTTCTTGCCGTATTAATGGCCGTAAACATAGCTTCCATGATATTTTCCCAGTCGGTATCCGGCCCACTGGCAACTACTTGAACGGCAATGGGGTCATTGAGCACAGGTTTACCCTTGGGAAAATAACTTTCGTCCAATGTATTGTCGGTCTTGGCGACAAAATTCCAACTTAGAAAAAAGGAGGATTGCAATGAACCCACGGCAGCCCCTCGTATGCGCATATGGGTATCTCTCCAATATCGCTCATTATCAAAGGTATTGTTGTACTTTTTATCGATATTGATTCCTCCCAAATAACCTATCTGGCCATCAATTACGACTATTTTTCGATGGTTCCTATAGTTGATCTTACTGGTCGAATTAGAGAAGAGAACAGGAAGAAACGGATAATGTTCCACGCCACTTGCTGTCAATTGTTGTTTAGATTTTGATGAAATGCTACTCCCCACATCATCATAGATCAATTTGACCCCCACCCCGTATTTTGCCTTTTCACATAGTATTTCTATAATCTCAAACCCCTGTTCATCATCCAGAAACACGAAATACTCCATATGAATGTGATTCTCGGCATTGGCAAGGTCTTGCTTTAACCGCTCAAATTTTTGTTCGCCATTGATCAGAATGTCAACTTCATTGTCAAAGGTGAGAATGGCTTTCTCATTGTGCCGCAATAAACTATAAATCTTGAAAATACCTTCCCCAAATTCTTCCTTGAAATCGGCCCGCTCTGCTTGGTCGAGACTGAAGCTCTTACGCCATTTCTTCAAGGTCTTGTTATCAAAAATATACTTCTTCTCGAAAATCTTGTATTTACGATAGTCCTGTCCAAAAAAGTAATAGATCAAAATACCCAAAAAGGGCAGAATGGCCAAAACAAACAAAAATGAAAGTGTTTTAACGGGATTTTTGTTCTTCAGAACTATAAGTACTGAAAAAACAACCACCAAAACATAATTTATGGCTAGTAGTACGGGCCAAAGGTTTTCTTTTAGAAAAGAAACCATACTTATTTGGCTGTCTTGTAATAGCCTTTTATTGGGATTTCAATAGTATATTTTTTACCTGAAGCGTTGTTCAAATGTGGTTCCCTAAGCCATGCATTGTGTCGCTTAAGTATTTTATAGTTGATCTCATATTTTGTGGCGAAATCGGCAAAACTGGCAACAGGCTCAACCACCTCTACCTGAAAAGTAGGAACGGCATTATACATGTCTTCTTTTTCAATTTCAAAACCATATTTTTCAGGATTGGAAAGAATCTCTTTTATGGCCATAATGCGAAATACGTACCTACCGGTTTCTTCGCCTAACAATAAATCGTAATAGTCATCTACCTTTTGAATACCCATGAATTTATTGATGGAACCCGAGCCCGCATTATAGGCCGCGGCTGTCAATGTCCAACTCCCATATTTGTTCTTGAATCTATTCAAGTAATCACAAGCCACCTGTGTTGATTTCTCTAGGTGATAACGTTCGTCTACATTGTCATTTATCTCCAGTCCATATTCTTTACCCGTTCCCTTCATTATTTGCCAAAATCCTGTCGCCCCAGCATGGGAGACCACATTGGTAAGGGCACTTTCGGCCACTGCCAAATACTTAAAATCGTCTGGGATTCCGTTTTTGGCAAGAATAGGCTCTATGATCGGGAAATATTTGTTCGCCCGTTTCATTAAAAGAAGCGCATTGGATTGCCAATAGGTATTCACTAAAAATTCCCTATCAACCCGTTCCATGATTTCAGGATCATCCTGGGGTACCACTTCACCCGCGAAATTCAGATCCTCGGGGATTTCAATAGTGGAAATCCGATACCCCTCAGAGACACTTTTTTCAACCTCATTTTCCACTACATCCTGTGCATCCCCAGATTCGGAATCGTCATTGTTCTGTATGGCAAAAATGAGGGTGGATATCACGAAAAAGACCCCTAATAGCATTAAAATATTCTTTAAAATCTTCATATATCTTAATTAAATTTATTTCCAAAGGTAATAAAGAAATACAATACATTTGAATTCCATATTGCCTTACTTTGATTTCGATACGTAGGGTCTATCGACATATTCGTGCCAAAGCCGATCCAAGTCCCCTCTTATGGGCACCCATGAAAACCATCTATTCTAGATTCTCCCAATTACATTAAGGTGAACCCATAATGAACGTACCCATACTACAACTCCATTATTCCAAAATAATTGTGGGCAGGTGCTCATTGAACCATCGAGCGCGATGAATGATCATCGTATGGGTGCCATTTTTTACATGGATACAATCATTTATGTGTGAGATAGGAAAAACGGCATCCTTTTCACCATGGATATGAACCAGGTTCTTCGTGCATTCCGCTTGCTTCCAATTCACGATTTGGTCGATAGACCAATCGATATAATATTTGTCGCGAATTGATAAATAGCGCTCATAAAGGGCGAGCCTTTTCGTCACTGTTTCCCCAAAGGCATATTTAACCAACAGTTCCACATTGTTGACCAAACCGGTAGGCAATAGTTTATGTGCCTTGGTGTATTTGGCGAATAACATGCGTTTCGGCAGTTCCGAGTTTTTTTTGACACTTGAAATTACGATGACTTTTTTGGTAGGAATAAATTTAGCCATCTCCTGAACCAAGATTCCGCCAAAGGAAACCCCTATCAATACGGGATTTTTATGCGTGATGCTCCTCGTCATTTTTTTTGCGTACGAGGTCAATGACATTCCCTTATCAGGTACAAACCACTCCAACCGATGGGTTTCAAATGCATCTTCCGGTAAATGTATGTTCTCGAATATCGTAGAATTGGCCGCCATTCCCGGCATGAGATAAACATGTGTCTTTTCTTCGTTCATATGAACTTACCTTACGAATTCCTTAGGAAAACCGTATTTTTTTCATTACTTTTGTATTCTGTTTTAAAATGACCCTATCATTTTTAAACTCATAGTAAAAGTATAAAATTACGATTAGAGAATCTCGTGATTTTTTGTCTAGACCAATTTTAAAATCATACTATATGAATGAAATAGAAATAAAAGACAATAGTTTCCTGCGCCAATTTGAAACTAGGGTCGAAGGTCATTTAGCGAAGATCGAATATTCTTCCCAAGAACGTAAAGTTTTTTTAACCAAATTAGTTATTCCAGAAGAAATCACGAAAGAGGGTTTTAAAGAAGATTTCATAAAATCCGTACTACATCATATTCAAGATCAAAACCAAAGAGTCGTGCCAACAAGTCCGCAAATAGCAGGGTTCTTAAGAAAAAACAGACAGTATAAGGAAATGCTTCCGGTAGGTATTCGTATTTAAAAAGGAAGTCGAAAATTCACCAACCTGTTAAGCACTGAATGAAATTCAGCCTTGACAGGTTTTTTTATGCCATAATCTGAGTACTGGCAAATTCGATGCGCACCAATCCGTCAACATCGATTGCCATCAATTTTACGGTCTGCAAGGTATTTACCAAATTGGGATTCCAAGGGTATTTGACCTTGATATAATTTTCGGTGAACCCATGAATGTATCCTTCCTTGTTTTCCCCCTCGAACAAAACCGTTCTATTACTTCCCAATTGACGTTCATAAAAGGCCCTTCGTTTTTTCACCGATAACCCACGAAGCATTTTACTCCTTTTGTTTCTCACCTTTTGAGGCACTGGTTCAGCCATGGTCGCGGCAGGGGTATTATCCCGTTCAGAATATGTAAAGACATGTAAATACGATATATCAAGTTCGTTTAAAAAATGATAGGTTTCCAAGAAATGCGCGTCGGTTTCCCCTGGAAAACCAACGATAACATCAACCCCGATACAAGCATTTGGCATGACTTCCTTTATTCTAGTGACCCTATCTACATAAAGTCCACGTAAATAGCGTCGCTTCATTTGCTTTAGGATCTCATCGCTACCACTTTGCAAGGGAATATGGAAGTGGGGTACGAACGAATTACTTTTCGCCACGAAATCGATGGTTTCGTTTTTCAGCAGATTGGGTTCGATGGATGAAATTCGCAATCTATGTATGCCCTCGACACTATCTAAAGCGCGTACCAGATCCAAAAATGTATGTTCGTGTTTCTTGTCCCCAAATTCACCCTTTCCGAAATCCCCTATATTGACACCTGTCAGTACAATTTCCTTGATTCCTTTTTTTGAGATTTCCTTGGCATTTAGAAGTACATTGTTTAACGTATCACTTCGGGAAATGCCACGCGCCAACGGTATGGTACAAAAAGTGCATTTGTAATCACATCCATCCTGTACCTTTAAAAAAGCCCTGGTACGATCTCCTATGGCATAACTGCCCACATAGAAATCGGCCTCATCTATTTCACAGGAATGCACCTCCCCTATTTCATTTTTGGAAAGGTCATTAATATAATCCGCTATCTTGAACTTTTCTGTAGCCCCCAAGACCAGGTCTACACCATCAACGACGGCCAGTTGTTCAGGTTTCAATTGCGCATAACAACCGATTGCGGCCACAAAAGCAATCGGATTGGTTTTTAAGGCCTGTCTGACTATCGTTTTAAAGCGCTTATCGGCATTTTCGGTAACCGAGCAGGTATTTATGACGTACATATCGGCCCATTCAGAAAAATCAACGCGCTCATAGCCCTCTTCTTGAAAATCCCTGGCAATTGTGGAAGTCTCCGAGAAATTAAGTTTACATCCTAAAGTATAAAAAGCAACTTTTTTTTTCATTACAGCATTCAAAAAAGGATCACAAAGATACTAACTAAAATAATAAGATGGGGCCTACAATCTGCCCCATCTCTAAAGCCATGCCTTATCATTTACAGCCTTACAAACTACCTATCCCACACGAACAACACTGGGTGCTGACAAGATTTCGACCAATTTATCGATTTCCTCATCGTTCCCTGAAATGAAATCTTGGGCAACATTCTCCAGAGCGTCCATATCTTCACGGCTACCCTCGTCAAGAAATGCCAAACTTTCCGGAATACTGGGCTGCCAGCGAAAGTAAGTGGTGTCTTTATCCAAAATTTGTCGCAGCTGCATATCGACTACATCGGCTTCGCCGTCGAAAATGCTATTCAATAACTCCCCACCTTCACCAAGCCACTGTACAAAACCCCAACTTTTCGCTTGAGGTGAAACCGGTTGTGAAAAATGGCCTGTACCTAGTGATAATACAATTTTATGTTTACCAGCACTGGCTTCCGTTTCTTCCAAAAGCGAGAACAAACTGGGATTTCCAAGGCCTCCATTACCTCCATCGACCAGTGTGTAATTATCTCCGCTCCCTCCCGCTTCCGGATAAAGATCTTCACCAAATGTCGGAATGGGTACAGTCAATGGATCAGCCGGTTTCTTCCAAATTGTGTAAGGTGCAAAGAAAGGAACTGCCGCAGAAGAGGCTGTCGCAGCTTGATACAAGCGAAAATTAGCATAGTTACGTGCTTGACCTGGTATTAAGGATTCAATGGACCCAAGAATTTCCGGTGTTCTGCTGCCAATATCATAGGCATAAACAAAAAGCTCCGTCAAGGCATCTTTCATTTTTAGGTCGCCCAAATAACTATGTAATATATAGGCCAGTTTTTGTGCACTATGTAGTGGATTGTTCAACTTCCCCCATACAGCGGTGATGGTGGAAATAGCTTCTCCAGGGTGCGTCCCGATCCAGGCAATCGTGCGACCCATGAGTTCTTCCATCGGTTGAATTACGGTCTCACTAAATGAACCGCGAGAGAAGACTTCTTCTCCTAGCTCACGATAGATCTCAACCACTTCACGCGCACGGAACATCGGTTTGGAATTACCGGCTGATTTGGGCGCCGAAATTGCTGAGGCTAGAATGGCGCCGGTAGAGGTGCCACAAATGCGATCGAAAAGATTCGAGATACGACGACCTGATCTTCGTTCAATTTCCTTTAAAATGACCGCCGGAATCATCCCCCTAGCACCGCCCCCGTCAATGCTTAGGATTGCGAATGTAGGCACCCGTAATTTTGAATCTTGCACATCGCCCAAATCTATGAGGGGAGTAAAGGTGCGATTGAAAACCGAGCCCTTCGATTGGGAAGGGGAAGTATCCTTTAGTTCTGTCCTTGATTGACTAGATGGATTCTTCACTCTCATAGGATTGGGAGAGGTTGCTCTTTCTACCCGATCATTGGATTTTCGATTTTTCGACTTTGTTTGTTTTTTTGTCTTCATTTTTTCGTTTTTATATGTGGATTTTTTCTTCATCCGGATTCCCGGCGATTCCAATTATTTGAGACCATCCCGGAACCGGTTAGAACTGTTATCGCCATTCTTTACCCTAGTGATACTTCAATTTTTAATCGCATATTTTCAGTTCAAGTTCATTTAAATAAATACATTGGTGGTGCCATTCAAAATCCTTCCTCGAGGAACCGATCTTTGTTGACGATTTACAGCGCATTAATGGTGAGTACTTGCATCTTGTACAGTTATTTCTATGCTTAATACCATTTGTATCTTTTATTGAAGCGCTAAACATCATTACCCTTTAATTAGCTGGGTACCACCAGGCTCCGTTAAATAAATCGGCATTCCTTCTTTCATATACACGTTCCACAGCTCCTTCAGGGCCACCTTCCAGGTTGTTTCTAACCTCCTTGATAAAATGAGGGCTTATAAATTTATATTCAACCGAAGGTCCGGAACCCATATAAATAGGC
>NZ_JBATHS010000404.1:0-5183 GCF_049667165.1 Maribacter sp. | reverse complement strand
TGGTGATGGCAACACGGCAGATTCCTGTGCAATATGCTCGAAGAACAGCGTCTGGTGGCTATGAGAAGAACATAATGGGTTCTCGACAATACATCCCATTAAAACTGAATGCATCTGGGGTAATGCCAATCATTTTCGCTCAGGCGATTATGTTTGCTCCCGGTTTGATTGGCCGAACCTTCAACAACACCGCAGTTGGTCAATGGATGGAGGTCCAATTCCAGGACATCTTTGGGCTGGCCTACAACATATTGTTCGCTGTCTTGATTATCATTTTCACCTATTTTTATACGGCGATTACAGTGCCGACCAATAAAATGGCAGATGATTTAAAAAGAAGTGGTGGTTTTATTCCGGGGATTAGGCCAGGTAAGGAAACCGGTGATTTTCTTGACAAGATCATGTCGTTGATTACCCTTCCGGGATCGGTCTTTTTAGCGCTCTTGGCGGTTTTACCTGCCATTGTCGTTAAACTTATGGATGTACAATCTGGTTGGGCCATGTTCTATGGGGGTACCTCATTATTGATCATGGTGGGTGTTGCCATTGATACCGTACAACAAGTAAATGCCTATTTGTTGAACAGGCATTACGATGGATTAATGAAATCAGGTAAAAATAGGAAAGTAGCATAAATTATGGCTAAACAAGCAGCAATAGAACAAGATGGGTCTATAATAGAGGCCCTTTCAAATGCAATGTTTCGGGTTGAACTGGAAAATGGTCACGTAGTTACGGCCCATATTTCAGGGAAAATGAGAATGCATTATATCAAATTGCTTCCTGGGGACAAGGTCAAACTGGAAATGAGTCCATACGATCTTTCCAAAGCAAGAATTACATATAGATATTAAGTAAATAACATGAAAGTTAGAGCTTCAGTAAAGAAAAGAAGTGCCGATTGCAAAATAGTACGCAGAAAAGGCAGGTTGTACGTAATCAACAAAAAGAATCCTAGATTTAAACAAAGACAAGGATAATTATGGCAAGAATTGCAGGTATAGATATACCAAAACAGAAAAGAGGGGTTATAGCCCTTACCTACATTTTTGGTATTGGAAAAAGTAGAGCAAAGGAGATTTTAGAAAAGGCACAAGTCAGTGAAGACACGAAGGTGTCTGATTGGAACGATGATGAGATTGGCCGTATTCGTGATGCTGTGGCTTCATACGTAATAGAGGGTGAACTTCGGTCAGAGACCCAATTGAACATCAAGCGATTGATGGATATTGGTTGTTACAGGGGTATTCGCCATAGAGCTGGGCTTCCATTAAGAGGTCAAAGAACCAAGAACAACTCTAGAACCCGTAAAGGAAAAAGAAAAACAGTGGCCAACAAGAAAAAGGCAACTAAATAAAATAAAAGTATAGCGTACTGCGTGGTTGGTATGGCATAAAACGTTAGGGATCTTACGTCACATGTACCAATTACTGCATACCAAATACTAAATACTAAGTATTATGGCAAAGACAAATGCAAAAGCGGCTAAAAAACGTAAAGTAATAGTAGATGCTGTTGGAGAGGCCCATGTTTCGGCATCCTTCAATAATATAATCATCTCCTTGACGAATAAAAAGGGAGATGTTATTTCTTGGTCCTCAGCCGGAAAACAAGGGTTTCGAGGATCTAAAAAGAACACGCCCTATGCCGCCCAAGTAGCTGCCGAGGATTGTGCGAAAGTAGCCCATGAAGCTGGACTACGAAAGGTAAAGGTTTATGTCAAAGGACCTGGAAATGGAAGGGAATCAGCAATAAGATCTATACATAATGCCGGTATCGAGGTCACCGAAATCATCGATGTCACCCCTATGCCCCACAATGGCTGTAGACCTCCGAAAAGAAGAAGAGTTTAATTCAGTAGTAAAATTTCATAGTAATTCATAGGGAGTGTAGTTACGATTATCGAAGGATTAAGCCTTAATTCATAATCACATTTCCAAATAAAAAGAAGATGGCAAGATACACAGGACCAAAAAGTAAAATCGCCCGAAAATTCGGAGAAGCGATTTTTGGAGACGATAAGTCTTTTGAAAAGAAAAATTACCCACCTGGGCAACACGGACAAAATAGACGAAGAGGTAAGAAATCCGAATATTCCGTTCAGTTGATGGAAAAGCAAAAAGCAAAATACACGTATGGTATTTTGGAAAAGCAATTTAGAAACTTGTTTGGCAGTGCCAACAGAAGTAAAGGAGTTACCGGTGAGGTGCTTTTACAGTTGTGCGAATCGAGATTGGACAATGTTGTTTATAGAATGGGCATTTCCACATCCAGAAGAGGGGCAAGACAATTAGTGTCACATAGACATATTACCGTTAATGGGGAATTGGTAGATATACCATCCTATTCTTTAAAGGCCGGTGATGTCGTTGGGGTTAGGGAGA
Organism: Maribacter sp.; assembly: GCF_049667165.1. Classification (GTDB taxonomy): domain Bacteria; phylum Bacteroidota; class Bacteroidia; order Flavobacteriales; family Flavobacteriaceae; genus Maribacter_A. The sequence goes on along the minus strand of NZ_JBATHS010000404.1, from coordinate 2,799 downwards.
AATCCAAATCGCTACAGACCATTCAAGATGCTTTGGCAGCGAGTAATCATGTGTATGAGTGGATTACCTGGAATACCGAGAAGAAAGAGGGAACATTTGTTTCCGTTCCAGAAAGAATGCAGATTCCTGAAAATATTAAGGAACAATTAATCGTCGAGTTATACTCCAAATAAAACAACACTGATCCAATTATGGCATTATTTAATTTTCAGAAACCCGATAAAGTAATAATGATCGATTCTTCAGATTTCGAAGGGAAATTTGAATTTCGACCATTGGAACCAGGCTACGGTCTAACCGTTGGGAACGCATTAAGAAGAGTTTTGCTTTCATCATTGGAAGGCCATGCTATTACTTCGGTAAGAATAGATAAAGTTGAACATGAGTTCTCTGTTATCCCCGGTGTTGTAGAAGATGTTACAGAAATTATCCTGAACTTAAAACAAGTACGTTTTAAAAAGCAGATCGAGGATTCCGAAGCGGAGGTGGTTTCAATATCAGTTAGTGGAAAGGATAAGTTGACCGCTGGCGATTTTCAAAAATTCATTTCCGGGTATCAGGTGTTGAACCCTGATTTGGTGATCTGTAATATGGATTCCAAAGTCAGTATCAATATGGAAATCGTTATTGATAAGGGTAGGGGATATGTTCCCGCTGAGGAAAACAAAAAGTCCAATGCCGCTGTGGGTACGATTGCCGTCGATTCTATATTCACCCCGGTAAGGAATGTGAAATATAGCATTGAGAACTTTAGGGTTGAACAAAAAACCGATTATGAAAAATTGGTTTTTGAAATCGTCACCGATGGTTCTATCCACCCAAAAGAAGCCTTGACAGAAGGTGCAAAGGTCTTGATCCATCATTTCATGTTATTCTCAGATGAGCGCATCACCTTAGAGGCCGATGAAATCGCCCAGACGGAAACCTATGATGAGGAGTCATTGCATATGCGCCAGTTGTTGAAAACAAAATTGGTCGATATGGATCTTTCTGTTCGTGCCTTGAACTGTTTAAAGGCCGCAGAAGTCGATACCTTGGGAGATTTGGTTTCCTTCAATAAGAATGATCTGATGAAATTCAGGAATTTCGGAAAGAAATCATTGACCGAACTTGAGGAATTGGTCATCAATAAAGGGCTGAGCTTCGGAATGGATCTTTCAAAATATAAATTAGACAAAGATTAAGTAATCATATTTTGCTCTCCTGACGATAGCCGTTGGGATTAGGTAGCAAGATGATAAAATATAGCAATGAGACACGGAAAAAAAGTTAATCATCTAGGAAGAAAAGCAGCCCATAGAAAGGCGATGTTGGCCAATATGGCCTGTTCCTTGATCGAACATAAAAGAATCAATACCACAGTTGCCAAAGCAAAAGCTTTAAAGCAGTTTGTTGAGCCCTTGATCACAAAGTCAAAGGCCGAGAATAACGTATCTGCAGATAAGGGAACACATAACAGACGTATTGCTTTCAAGTATTTAAGGGATAAATATGCCGTGGCTGAGTTGTTCAGTGCCGTTTCTGAAAAGGTCGGTGATCGACCAGGTGGTTATACCCGTATTATAAAGTTAGGTAATCGTTTAGGGGATAACGCGGATATGGCAATGATCGAGTTGGTAGATTTCAACGAGATTTACAATGCAGATAAGCCTAAGAAGAAAACTACAAGAAGAAGTAGAAGAGGTGGTGGTGCAAAAACAGAAGTTCCGCCGGTTCCCGTAGCTGATAACAAAACTGACGATTCAGAAGAATAAAATGGTATTACCAGAATATTTATTAAAGGATAAACGTAACAGTTTATCCTTTTTTTTATGTTGGATCCTAAGATTCGGTATAGTGTTTGGGGTTTAAAAAGTATTCATACGATTGGTTTGAGTGGTGTATTGTTTTATCAGGACCAATAATTAAAATTTAAAACCATGAAAGGATTTATTTACCCTTGTATTTTACTATGTAGTGCATTCTTGTTTTCCCAAGAGGGTAATTACGGCTTTGTTGAATCGTATAGGCCTTTCGGGGATTATTTGGTTGATAAGGATGAAAAAACCATTGAAGGTTCCCCCTACCTGTACGAGACATGGGACAATGCATCGAAAGTTTATTTCAATGAGAAGGCCTATACCTTCAATACCTTCAATTTTAATGCCTATGCGGGACAATTTGAGGCCAAGCTCTCTGCAGACTCGGTATTTATCGTTAATCCATCTGGTGTAGACAAAGTGGTCTTGGGAAATAAGGTCTTTAAACGATATGTAGATCCAGAAATTCAACGCAACACCTATTTTGAGGAAATTCTTAAAGCAAAGGATCTGCTTTTATTACGTAAGTACTATACTAGTATCAAGAAAGCCGAAGTAAATCCTTTGACCAAGACGCCGATGGGTTTGCCGATGTTGAAACTGGAGGAGGATTTCTATATACTCAAAGGAGAAAGCACCCAATTAGAGAAGATCAATTTCAAAAAATCATCGGTTCTGGATTTAATCGACAAGAAGGTTGTCAAAAAGGTGCAATCCTATGTAAAGGAAAATGGATTGAAATATAACAATCTCGAAGATGTTACCAGTATATTAACATATTACAATACATTGGGATCCTGAGGAATGTAAGCCTAATACTAAAAGACCAAGCGCAGTAGGGGAGTTGCTTCCAAATAGTGAACCCCACCTAGAGTAGATCAAAAAAACGGATGATTCAGAGGAACAATTTATTATTAAAAGAACATTAAATAGGCTAAACCATCTGGTTTATCCTTTTCTTTTTATGTTTATTTGTGAGAAAGCCTAAAAGGCTTAGGAA
>NZ_JBATHS010000403.1:0-4292 GCF_049667165.1 Maribacter sp. | reverse complement strand
ATACGGTGGTCGCTGTTGGAACCTTTGATGCCCATGCCGGCGCAGTCGGGGCAAAAATCGAAGAGCATGCTTTGGTGCGCGTCATGGGAACCTCTACCTGTGATATTATCGTGGCCTCAAATAAAGCTGTAGGGTCCAAAACCGTTCGTGGTATTTGTGGGCAGGTCGATGGTTCCGTAATCCCGGGAATGGTGGGCTTGGAAGCCGGTCAATCCGCTTTTGGTGATGCGTTGGCCTGGTTCAAGGATGTATTGTCCTGGCCCATCGATCACCTTTTGATGACTTCCGATATTCTATCGGATAGCCAAAAAGATGAATTAAAGTTAGAGTTGGAGACCAATTTCATCAAAGAATTATCCGCACAGGCCGAAGCCATTCCATTGAACGAAAGCATTCCCATTGCATTGGATTGGATCAATGGAAGAAGAACCCCAGATGCCGATCAAGGACTTAAAAGTGCTATTTCCAATCTATCTTTGGGCAGCCTGGCCCCCCATATCTTCATGGCCTTGGTCAATGCGATTTGTTTTGGATCGAAAAAAATAGTGGATAGGTTCCAGGAAGAGGGCGTAAAAATCAACACTGTTATCGGCATAGGTGGTGTGGCAAGAAAATCCCCGTTCATTATGCAAACCTTGGCAAACGTCTTGAACATGCCCATAAAAGTGGCTGAATCTGACCAGGCTCCTGCGCTAGGGGCAGCCATTTATGCAGCTGTGGCTTCCGGTATTTATGATAATGTAATCGAGGCCGGTCAACGCATGGGAAGCGATTTTGAAGCGGAATACATACCGCAACCGGAAACGATTGAAGGCTACAAGAAATTAATGGACGCCTATGACGTGCTGGGTTCATTTGTAGAGAAAAACCTAACCAATAAATAAAGGCAAATGGGTTCAATGTTCAAAGAACTGAAAAGGGAGTGCTATGAGGCCAATATGCAACTGAATGCCTTAGGCTTGGTCATATACACATTTGGTAATGTGAGCGCAGTGGCTAGGGAAGCTGGCGTTTTCGCCATAAAACCCAGTGGTGTCCCGTATGACGATTTAAAGGCCGAGGACATGGTCATTCTTGATTATGACAATACGATCGTCGAAGGCACGATGCGGCCTTCTTCCGATACGAAGACCCATGCTTATTTATATAAAAATTGGGACGATATCGGAGGTATTGCCCATACCCATGCCACCTATTCCGTCGCCTGGGCGCAGGCACAGCGGGATATTCCTATTTTTGGGACCACCCATGCCGATCATCTCACAGCGGATATTCCGTGTGCCCCACCCATGAAGGATGAGCTTATTCAGGGAAACTATGAACACAACACCGGGATTCAAATATTGGACTGTTTCAGGGAGAGGAACCTATCGTATTCCGAAGTGGAAATGGTTTTGATCGGTAACCATGGTCCCTTTGCTTGGGGAAAGAATGCCGCGAAAGCGGTGTATAATAGCAAGGTACTTGAAGCGATTGCCGAAATGGCGTATTTGACCCTTCAAATAAATCCTAAGGCCCCAAGATTAAAAGATGCGCTCATAAAAAAACATTACGAACGTAAGCATGGTAAAGATGCGTATTACGGGCAATAAATAAGAATATAAATGAATAGCAATATAAAAGAAAAAGAGATTTGGTTCGTCACGGGCAGCCAACATTTATACGGAGAGGAAACCTTGAAACAAGTGGCTTCCAATGCACATGAGATTGCTCGGGGTTTGGATGCCTCAAAGCACATTCCCGTAAAAATTGTCTATAAACCAACGGTTAAAACCCCATCGGAGATAACCGATATCTGTTTGGCCGCAAGTTCGAATAAGAACTGCATCGGTATCATGACCTGGATGCATACGTTTTCCCCAGCCAAAATGTGGATCAAGGGATTGACCGTTTTGACCAAACCATTGTGTCATTTACACACCCAATTCAATGCAGCAATACCTTGGGAATCCATAGATATGGATTTTATGAACCTAAACCAGTCGGCGCATGGCGATCGGGAGTTTGGTTATATAATGTCGCGAATGCGGAAGAAAAGAAAAGTTGTGGTCGGGCATTGGAAAGAAGAACGCGTACACCAAAAACTGGGAATCTGGTCGAGGGTAGCGCTGGGTTGGGACGAGTTTCAAAATCTAAAAGTGGCAAGATTGGGGGATAATATGCGCGAGGTTGCGGTAACCGATGGCGATAAGGTAGAAGCCCAAATACGCTTCGGGTTTTCGGTAAATGGCTATGATTCATCGGATGTCGTCAAACATATTAAACGTATATCGGAGAATGATCTGAATGCCTTGTTGAAGGAATATGAGGAAACCTATACATTGACCCCTTCATTAAAAGTGGGGGGAGAAAAAAGAAATTCTTTACTTGATGCGGCCAAAATCGAATTGGGCCTACGCGCTTTTTTGGAAGAAGGGGGCTTTAAGGCATTTACCGATACGTTCGAAAATCTGGGCGAATTAAAACAATTGCCAGGGATCGCCACACAGCGTTTAATGGCAGATGGGTATGGTTTCGGGGCCGAAGGGGATTGGAAGACCGCAGCCCTCGTACGTGCGATGAAGGTTATGAATGTCGGACTGGAAGGGGGTACCTCCTTTATGGAAGATTATACCTATCACTTTACGCCGCAAAAAGCCTACGTCATGGGATCTCATATGTTGGAAATCTGTCCATCGATCACCGAAGGCAAACCTTCCTGTGAAGTGCACCCACTGGGTATAGGCGGTAAGGAGGATCCTGTTCGTTTGGTATTCAATTCCCCGGCCGGACCTGCCATCAACGCCTCCCTTGTTGATATGGGCAATCGGTTCAGGCTTATTGTAAATGAGGTAGAAGCCGTAAAACCCATGGGCGAACTTCCCAAATTGCCTGTCGCAAGGGTGCTTTGGGACGCCAAACCTGATTTGGAGATTGCAGCGACAGCTTGGATATTGGCAGGCGGGGCACATCACACGGTCTATAGCCAAGCAGTGACGACGGAGTTTATGGAGGATTTTGCCGATATGGCCGGTATAGAGCTCTTGGTCATCGATGCAAAAACCTCCGTGCGGGAATTCAAAGATTTAATCAATGCCAATGAGGCCTATTACCATATGTTTCAGCATGGTATCTGAATAGAACCTAACCCGATAAAAAATGAAAACCTTCAATAAAATTTTGGTTGCCGTGGCAGTAATGCCCATTGCAATAAGTTTAGTTCAATGCAAGGAAGTGTCTAAAAAAGTAAATGAACCCAACGTGATGGAAACTGAATCAAATACAACGATAACAAAAAGCAACTTTGGTCTTACTCCGGATGGTGTGCAAGTAGACCAATATACCCTGAAAAACCAAAATGATGTGGAAGTTAATATCATTACTTATGGAGGCAGGATTACCTCTTTACAAGTGCCTGATAAAAATGGAACATCAGAAAACGTGGTCTTGGGTTTTGATACCTTAGATCAATATCTTAAGGATAACCCGTTCTTTGGGGCGCTAGTTGGTCGCTATGGCAACCGTATCGCGAAAGCGAAGTTTTTTTTAGACGGAACCGAATATATACTGGCAGCCAATAATGGGGAGAATAGTCTGCATGGGGGTATAAAGGGGTTTGATAAAGTAATTTGGACTGTGGAAGATTCTAGGGGAGGTGACAAGGCTATTCTTAAGCTCACCTACACAAGTAAGGATATGGAAGAAGGCTTTCCCGGTAATCTGAACGTAATGGTAACCTATACGCTTGATAACGACAATACGCTGGCCGTAGACTATAAAGCAACCACCGATAAAAAAACAGTGGTCAATTTAACGCAACACGCCTATTTCAATTTATCAGGAGATTTCTCCACGACTATATTGGATCATGAACTTACCATGAGTGCCGATAAATTGGTTCCCGTAGATGCAAACTTGATTCCCACCGGAAAACTTATGGACGTGGCAGGAACTCCTTTTGACTTCAATTCCCCCAAAATAATCGGAAAAGATATTGATGCGGAGAATGATCAAATTAAAAAAGGTGGCGGCTACGACCATTGTTGGGTATTGAATGATCAAGAAGCAGGGCTGCGCACCGTAGCCACCCTATTTGATCGGAAATCAGGAAGGGTTATGGAAGTGGCTACTACAGAACCAGGCATTCAACTGTATACCGGCAACTTTTTGGATGGGACGCTACCTATACCAGGTGGAGGCACTTATGCCAAAAGAAGTGGTGTTTGCCTCGAAACCCAGCATTATCCTGATTCGCCGAATCAAAAGGGTTTTCCTTCCGTGGTCTTGAACCCTGGAGAAACGTATACGACCAC
>NZ_JBATHS010000402.1:0-4541 GCF_049667165.1 Maribacter sp. | reverse complement strand
ATCATCGCCAAAATAGAAATCATAGGCATCCCCCGGGGTATATCCGCCATCCGAACTATAAACAATGGTTAGTTTATCCATTGCCTTTTTACTAATAGGGGCAATATCCTGTTCCTTATAGGTATGTGTAAAGTTGTCTTTGTCCCAGATTAGATTGTACGGGGCCAATAACCAGTATTTGTCATTGATAAATCCACCATTGGTTTTATAGGCAACACTATCCATTTTGGACCAAGTATAGGAAAGTGTATCCGATTTGGATATAGCAACGATAGCATTGGTTTTGGGCTTCCATATCCATGTACGTTCAAAATGTGAGGTGTCTCGGTCCACATTAAAAGTGAACTGTAGCGCATCAACATTTTTCCAATTGGCGATACCATGGGCATTGGCAATTTTTTCCATTACGGTCAATTGGACTTCCGGACCGGGACTTTCTGTTTTTTTATCTGTTTTACAGCTCGATAGTATGACAAAAAGAAGGAAACAAATCAGCGTAGTATTTTTCATTTTATTTGGCTTTGTCCAAAAATACATGCTTTTGAACAAAATAAGCAAAATCTCGAAATGAAATAAATGAAACTGGCACTTAAGGTTACCCTGCTATCATATATAATAAAAAAGACCTCCTATCAAATTTGATAGGAGGCCTGATAATTGTACTTCACTAAATATAAACTAAGGGCATCTTTGCAAAGCTTATTTGCTTTTTACCAACGTATTTTTATTTCCCTTGATCTGTATTATGGGGAATTCCGTTCTCCTGTTCAACTCCAATTCCTCTGGGCTACAATCTTGTTTTCCCGTACAATGATTTATCAACATTCGCTTGCCAAAACCCTTGTACGATACAATATGATTTTGAGGAACACCGTGCTCGATCAAATATTCATAGGTTGATTTTGCCCTCCTTTCAGAAAGGGCATCATTGTACGCATAACTTCCTACAGGATCTGTATGGGCCTCCAATTTTATGATCATTTGCGGATAGGTTACCGTCATCAATTTAACCACTTTGTCGAGTTCCATGGCAGCATCAGGCCTAATGTCACTTTTGTTGAAATCGAAATAGATTTTATTCAGATCTGCTAAAAGTTTAACATCCATAATAGGCTCTAGAACAATATCCTGGCGCATTACCTTTGTGGCCAAAGGGGTAGTGAATGTATTGATGTATACACTTTTATGGGGATGTGTTTTTCGAACGGCATCGATCCTATAGTTATTATTCCGGTTGATGAACATTTTATAATACCCATTGGCATCGGTCATCATTTCACCAACCGCAGTTTCAGTCTGCTGATCTACAATGGTTATCTGTACCTGATCCAGAGGTTGGTTGTTCACCCCATCGGTGACAAATCCTTCAATGGATAAAGAAGGTGTAAATTTGAATTCGTAGATATCATCACTTCCGACGCCACCTTCCCGGTTAGAACTTATATATCCTGTAATGCCATTTTCATCGGCAAAATAGCCAAAATCGTCGCTTGGGCCGTTCATCGGGGTTCCAAGGTTAATCACATCGATGATCTGTCCATCCTCGTCCCCAACAGTTGAATAAATATCCAATTGACCAAATCCGACATGCCCATCAGAAGAGAAAAATAAATTACCCTCCTTATTTATAAATGGGAACATCTCGTTGCTCTCCGTGTTGACTACGGGACCGACATTTATGGCCGGACCAATTCTACCCCTCTCATGTATTTCTGAATAGTAAATATCCGTACCGCCCATACCTCCGGGCCTGTCTGAAGTGTAATATAGTCTTCTGCCATCTGGGCTAATATATGGATGGCCAGTTGAGTAGTAATCACTATTGATTCTCAAATTTCTATTTACCAACCATTCACCATCGATTTTAATGGCACTGAAAATTTTGAGGTTTATTTCCCTTTCAGCACCGTATCCTTCTTTCTGATTGTAATAATTATTCCTTGTAAAGTAGATGACAGTATCCTTCTTATAATCCGTGGTAAAAATGACAGAACTTTCATGGAATTTAGTATTTACATTACCCTTTATCTTTTCTGGAATGGCATCAGGATTACCTTCTTTGATCACAAAAAGATCCAACCAAGGTTCTTCGTTCCAACCATACTCACTCCCAGTTACTTGGTCTTTTCTTGAAGAAGCAAAATAAAGATTTCCCTCATGGGCAAAAACACCAAAGTCACTTTCAGGAGAGTTGAATGAAGCAGGTTTTACATCATATCGTTGTCTACTATTGAATACAACGGACGCCAGATTGCCATCTTTTAGAAATCTGCGTACACGGGAATCGTTTTTATTGTATTTTTTATATTCCTTCAACCATTTTTCCGCCAATTTGTTCTGACCGTCACTGTATAAGGCCATGGCATATTTGAAATAATAATCGGTTGGGACGCTGGTATTATTGATAATGGCCTCAAAGTGTGGTAAGGATTTCTTGAAATTACGGGTCAAGAGATAGCATTCGGCCAGTCGCTGATGGGCATGGGCTTGATTAAAATCTTTTTCAAGCATTTTTTCATATTCACCAATTGCCTTTGTATACGCAAATTGACCAAAATAATAATCACCCCTTTTCTGGGCTCCATATTGTGCAACCATAAGCTGACTAAACAGCACTATAGCGAACAGCATCAGATTTTTGAGAAATGTTTTCATAGTTTATGGTTTTTGCTCTAGAAGTATCTTGGTGATTTATACGGACCTTTTGATTTTAACCTCAATTCATATATTAGTATTACTTCATGGGTTCCCGAAGTATACGGTCTAATATCACCAGTAGGTATATCATAGGCGTATCCTAAGCGAAAATCTTTTGATACCTGATAATCTATCAATGCCCCAAAATTCGAAGAGTCATTGAATCTATAGGATGCCCCGATCCAGAATTTTTCTGAAAAAAGAAAATTCGCGGTTACATCATAGGATGCTGGTGCACCATTTGTGAATTTTGCGATTACTGTGGGTTTAAACTTTGTGTTTTCTGAAAGATCAAATACTAGCCCCCCGATAGCATAGTAACTATTTCGCTCCAGGGCTTCGAATTCACCTTCATTCAAGTCCGTATTCATTATTCTTGGAGAGGAAACACCAACATACCATCTGTTGGAGCTATAGTAAACCCCTGCACCGAAATTTGGTGACCAGTTATTGAAGCTAGAGTCAAAGAACATATCATTTACATCGGGTGTTTCCAAGACATAATTCGTGAAACCGGCTTTTAATCCAAAAGATAGTTTTGCCTTTTCGGTTATGGGAACGGTATAGGAAAAGTCCCCATAGACATAGTTTGTCTGTTCAAATCCCAGATTGTCATTAATATAGGATATTCCTAATCCAATCCTGTCATTTCTCAAAGGAGCATGTATGGATAAGGTGCTTGTTTTTGGGTTACCTTCCAAACCTGCCCATTGATTCCTATGCAAGGCAGTCAAACTCAATGTTCCCCTGCTACCCGCATACGCTGGGTTCACTGAAATGGTGTTATACATATACTGGGTGAACTGCGGCAACTGCTGGGCAGAGACCGTAGCACTTATAGTAAGGATTATCGCAATTAAGTAATAGTTTATTTTTTTCATTTTTGGGGTATTTTATTTGGTTCCTATGTAGATATAACCATTGATGGGTTCAAAATCCCTATTGGTAACCTTGATAATATAATAGTACGTACCTGAAGGAAGCATTCCTGAGCTACCGAATGAATTGCTCGGAGAACTACCACCCCAATCATTTTGATATTCAACACCTTCATAGACTTTTGCCCCCCATCTGTTGAATAACATGACATCAAATCTAAAGTCACAATTTTCAACGCCAGTGATTTCAAAATAATCATTAACACCATCGCCATTAGGCGTGATTGTTTTCGAAGCGATTATATCTTTTCTACCACAGGGTACACAATCTGTATTCACATTGATTGTGAAATCAACGTAGTATTTACATGTACCTTCTGTTGAGCTATAGGTAAGTGTATGTTCACCTACTTGATTATATATCGGATCAAAGAAGCTGCCATTTAAAACAGTACTACCTCCAGTTACGGTAAATACGCCATTGGTATCAAAGTCCATTGGTAAATAAGATAATAGGTCTATAGTCATATCTTCCACACATATATCGATTACCACGGTTTCCTTTTCAGGTTGCATCACGAAAATAATCTGTTCAAACGTTGCCGTATTCTCGCAAGCATCCGTAACATTCCAAGTTCTAACGATCATATAATCTTCAGTTTCCTCTGAAAATTGCGATTCTTCGTTGAAAACCACAGTATAATCGCCACAGCCTCCCATAAACTCAAGATTAGGTACCTCAGGAATCGCATCACCGCACATTATGGTTATCTCCTCCTCATAGGCACTTGCAGTTATTGGTCCGTTAGGCATTATCGTTATGGTTTGTGTATGCGATATGGCATTTCCGGCACAATCCGAAGCACTCCAAACCCGCGTTATAACATAACCACCGGAGCAATTACGGTCGTTTGTAGCGGTTTCTTCAAAAATCACTTCAACGTTGGCATCACAATTATCTAGTGC
>NZ_JBATHS010000401.1:0-3714 GCF_049667165.1 Maribacter sp. | reverse complement strand
ATGATAAGTATGCCGATATTGGCTATATGAAAAAAACGGTGGCAGCTATTCTTAATAAGGGATATGCCTTGGCATCCATAGATTATCGATTTGCGACCCAGGCCGTATTTCCGGCCCAAATACAGGATTGTAATCAGGCGGTTTCCTATTTGTATGACCATGCTGACCAATATGGATTTGATACAGATCGTATTGCCGTAATGGGATTTTCAGCGGGTGGACATTTGGCTTCGTTGATGGCATTGTCAAAAAATAACGATGTCCCAGACTTTTTTATGCCCGAAACGACAAAGTCATTCGATTTCAAGGCAGTGGTCGATTTTTATGGTCCGGCCGAACTGATTTTATTCCCCCGCGCTGACGACCCCAAATCCCCGGAAGGCTTATTGATAGGGGCTGCCCCACTAGCACGTCCCGATTTAGCAAAAGCCGCCAGCCCGGTGACCTATGTAGACAAAACTGATATGCCTTTTTTGATCATCCATGGCGAAAAAGATGAAATGGTTTCCCCTAAAAACTCTCAACTCTTAAGTGCCTGGCTGACTGTGGAAGGGGTCGAAAATGAATTGGTCATTGTAAAGGACGCACCTCATTATGGGGAGATGTTCGATGTAGAGGAGATTAGAACTAAAGTTTTGGATTTTCTTGGCAAACATCTGAATTGAGTATTCATAGGATTAAGAATATACACTAATTTAAAAGAGCCATGAACGGATAGAATAGCCTAAAAAGACGTCGCGTGGTATGAATATATGAACTTACTTCTTTAAAGATATGGTTGCACATGGGTTCTTTTAAAGGAACCAAGACCCTTGAACCTGCCCGATTTTACTTTTCCAGATACCAGTTCGCCCCTCCAGAAATAAGCTTTTCTTTCATGCGTTCCATTTGCTTCCCAAATTCCCCTCCATGTTCGATTTTCAAGAGATTGTTTATCTGATTTTCGAGATTTTGAAAGGGTTTCATACTTCTATCCAGTCCTCCCTCTTTGTTCCTTAGTAGCCATAACCTGCGATGTTCTTTTTGAATCAAGGCCAAGCGTTCTTGCATTTCGGTCAAATGGAAAATTCGTTCCTCACTGGTCCAGTTTTCCTTTTGTTGTCCATAATTTCTAATTTCAGCACCTAAACGAACCATTTCAATACCATTTCTAAGTTCGTTCCGTAACTCATTGTTATTTCCATTCGTTGCAGTAATATTTCCCTCATCAATATGCACATTCAATTCGGTTTCCAAATTATCAAGATGCTTGTTCAAAGCCTCAATTTCAAACATCTTTTTGTTCTCGAACCGTCCTTTTATCTTCTCAATAAAAGCTTCCCCTACGAATTCCGGTAGTTTTTTCTCAATGGCACTGTAAATGGTATTTTCCAAGACGGGGTCGGCAATACCAAATTGATACGCCATGAAGTTATGGCTCATGTTGGGCAAATGGCGTTCTTCAAAATGGTAAGATCTTCCCATTTCCATAACAACATTTGCAAGTTCTTGATTTTTGTCCTCAAAGATATAGGTGTTCAAATATCTTTTCAAGGGAAGGTTTCTCGAGGTATGACTGTTCCAGCTTATGGCACCGGCGTAGGCAAATCCCGGATAGCTGATAGGTTGGTATTGCCAGTGGCCCATATCGCCCCAATCGGTCAACAGCATGCCCCTGGCCCCATTCTTGAGACCATTCAATACGGCATTTTCAATATTTCCCAACATATTATCCGTCCTGCCCGTGAGGGTCATCCAACTGCTGGTTCCAGGACATACCATAAAATCCAATCCTTGTTCTTTTATTCTCTTCGTGTTTAAGTCAAAAGGATGCTCCGCTTCATAACCCCATTCCAAAACAGTGATATCCTTAGGGAGCATATCCAAAAGTTCGGGATGTTTGCCTATGATATCGCCCCACATCCAGAATTCTTTACCCTCTGCTTTGGCCAAGTGATAAACTTTCATCACATAATCGAGATAAAGTTGGCCGATTCCTATTTCTTCCGCTAGCGTTTCGTTTTTACATTTACCCAATTCAAAAGGTTCATCGAGATTGGCATTGAATTTATTGGAGCTGAAATTGGGTAGCAGGTCGTTCATCATCCGTTCGATCAATTCAATGCTTTCCGCATTGGTAGGATCTAAAGTGGTTTTCATTTTTCGCATGGGCATAATGTCATATCCTTCCGGACATTCTGCGAGATGTGCATATTGTTCAGTTTCCAACCAGGGCTGCATATGGCCAAGAGAGTTTTGATTGGGAACAAGCTCAATAAAACGCTCCTTACAATAGGCATCCAATTCCCTAATTTCTTCTGGGGTGATAGGGGTTTCTTTGCCTTCCCATAACTCCTTAAAACTCGGATATCCGAACGAGAAACCTTCAACATAAAGTTGTATATGATTGTATTTTAATAATGAAATGATATCCACAATTTCCTTTAAGGTTTTCATCTTTGGGACTTTATCCCTGCTAATATCAAGCATTACTCCTCTTATGGAGAGATCTGGTTCGTCTTGCACTGTGATGCATTCCATTATTTCCGGAAATTGAATTTTAAGATGATGTAGGGTCACTAAAGCGTAATAAGCCCCCGCTGAACTTGAATACATAATTTCTATCCCAGCTGGCAAAATTCGCAAGGTATAGCCTTCGATGGCCAAATATTCATTCTTGATAAATTTGATCGGTGCTTCGGATCTGTCTTCATTATTCCCGTTCCCGAGTAACCGGGGCACCCAATCCTTTGCTTCGGGTTCATTCGATAAAACTTGCCAACGTTGTGGCCATCTAAATTGTCCTTTTTCCGGAATGACTTTTTTGGGTCTGGGAAGCATGGACCATTCACTGATGGAGTCATTTTCAAACTCGAATTGATAAAAGAATGCGTTGCTATCCGACAGGCTCGTTTCTTCTTTTATCAATTCTTCGTTGGCTTTATTATAGCGTGCATTTAAATAGACACCAATTCCGACGATTAAAACGATCAGTCCCAATATAATATATCCCGTGATTTTGAGTATTCTTTTCATTGGTATCTGTTGTTAGGTTATTGATTTTGTAAACTGTTCATATTTGGCCATTAGTGCCAATCCCTTGGAAGTACACATTCCGCGTATAAAAACTATCACCGTGTTGTTCAAAAGGGTATCTTCTGAATATTTGGTATCATAAATAGAATCCCTAGTAAGGCCACTATATAACCGTTGCAGACTTATCCAGATCAATTCTGATTGTATTTCCGGTAAAAACAAGTCTTCTCTGATTCCCCGATCAATTACATCAGTAAAAAATGATAATTCGTTTGCGCCAGATTTAATTATTTCATCTTGCAAATCAGGATAATACTTGTTCAGGTCTTGGTAAAATCTTTGGTTTATACCAAACTCCATCTCCAGTACATGGTGTATAAGTTTTAGCAGGGTCTCAAGGGCATCTTTAGATTCAGTACCCAGTTGAACCAAATAATCGAAAAAACGGGAATAATGCAACTGGAGACTTAATCTCAAAAGCTCACTTTTATTACCAATTAACTTGTAGACCGTTTTGGACGAAATGCCGGAAGTCGAGGTTATTTCATGAATCGTTGTGGACTGAATACCATTTAGTAGGAATTTTTGCAATGCGAATTCTACTATTTCAGCTTTCGTAATTTCAGTTGTGGGCATGGAAAATATATAAAGAGTTATATTTTCTTAAATGTAATGGAAAATATACTTCATTCCGAATTT
>NZ_JBATHS010000400.1:0-2811 GCF_049667165.1 Maribacter sp. | reverse complement strand
TTTATACTCAAATTCAGAAAAATCTGGAATTAAGTGAAGCTTTAGAATTAAAACTTACCGGATCCATAAGATATGATAAGTCTGAATTTTTTGATGGCTTCGTTTCCCCTAGAATTTCTGCTGGCTTAACGGTTAATCAAGATCACAATATCAGGGCTTCAGTCCAAACAGGATTCAGGAATCCAACAACACAGGATCTGTTTATTGGCTTAGATACCGGAGCGTATATCTTAGTAGGTTCAGCACCGGACAATTTAAATCGGTTTACGAAACCTCACATAATAAGCAATGCGGCGCAACAGAATTTAGGGCAACCCGCAACCATTACTCAATCAGGTGGTGTTGCTTACACAAATTCATATACCTTAAGTTCCGTACAAGCTTTTGGAGCAACCGGAAATCCTGCGGCTTTGGAAATAGGGAATCCAAGTATAATTAAACCAGAGCAGGTTAGCTCTGCTGAAGTTGGTTACAGAGGAAAATTCAATAAATTAATAGTAGACTTTAGCGCTTATTACAATAAATACAAGGATTTTATCTCACAGGGACGAGTTATTGCTCCTTTTTATGGTACTGTTGGTGATGGCAGTTTATCTGTTGCAGCCTTAGCCAATGAGGATTATGAAGTTTATGGAACATACACCAATGCAGAGGCTGATGTTAATTCTTATGGTGCATCCATAGGATTGTCGACAAAGGTATTTGGTAATTTTGATCTGCAAGGGAATTACACGTATGCAAAACTGGATTTCGATCAGGAAAAGTATCCGGATTTTGTAACAAACTTCAATACACCAGAGCACAAATTTAAAGCATCTTTTGGTAATGCTAATTTATTTGACAATTTTGGGTTTAACGTTTCATATAGATTTAGTGATGATTACTATTGGGAAGCGACTTTTGGTGATGGTGTTGTGCCGGAATATCATGTGCTTGATGCTCAAATAAACTATATAGTGCCAAGTTTGAAATCAACCTTTAAAGTAGGAGGAACAAACCTAACCGGTCAAGAATATTATACTGCATATGGTACAGGTTTCATAGGATCGATGTATTACATATCATGGACAATTAACAACTTATAAAAATTATGAAAAAGAATATTATAAATACAAAATATTTATGGCTGTTATTTATCCTTATGGGATTAACAGCATGTAACGACGTTGAAGATATATTGGCAGATAATAATGCCGAAATTCTTATTGATGAACCTTTACCGGAATTAACATCCGGCACTGTTGACTTTTCAAATTACGTAGCTGTAGGCGCTTCTTTTACAGCAGGAGTGTCTGATCAAACATTGTTTATAGCAAGTCAGCAAAATTCATTTCCAAATACTTTAGCAAAGCAATTTGCAAATGCAGGTGGGGGTAGTTTTACTCAACCTATGGTGAGCGATAATTTTGGAGGCTTGGCTTTAAACGGCATGAGAATTTATGACCCTAGGCTTGTTGTTACCGGACCTAGTGCTCCACAGTCATTAGAATCAGTAATTGGACCAGTAACAGTAAGTACTGATATTGCTTTAAATAATCCAACAGGACCATTTAACAACTTAGGAGTTCCTGCAGCAAAAAGTTTTCACTTAATTGCACCTGGTTACGGCAATTTAGCTAATTTTCCTGCAGCAGCAAATCCATATGCAATTAGATTGACCGGTTCAACTCCGAATGCATCTATTTTGGAATTAGCTGTAGCTCAAAACCCATCCTTTTTCACATTATCTGAATTTGGTGGTAATGATGTATTGGGCTATGCATTGTCTGGCGGAGATGGTAGTAACCTGATTACAGATACTGCTACTTTTGACTTTGCTCTAACAACTATGTTGGGTGGTTTAACTGCAAATGGAGCTAAAGGAGCAATTGCTAATGTACCAAACATAACAGGATTAGCACATTTCACTACTGTAACTTATAATCCACTGGATCCATCCAATCCGGCTTTTGGTCCACAGATCCCAACGCTAAATACAATTTTTGGGGCACTGAATCAGGTTTTTTCTGCATATGGAGAAACAGATCGTTTAATTGTTTTTTCGGAAACAGAAGCTAGCGCCGTGGTTATAAGAGATGAAAGTTTAGCTGATTTTTCAGCACAAATTGCTGGCGGTTTATTAGCGAACCTTCCTGCATTTGAAGCTTTTATAGCGCAGTTCGGATTGCCTCCTGCATATGCAGGACCAGTTGCTAATTTGCTAGGGCTAACTTATGGACAGGCAAGACAGGCGACATCGGGAGATTTATTCGTTCTACCCAGTATGTCAGTTATAGGAACGGTAAATTACGATTCTGTTGCGTTTTTAATGTCTCAGGGATTATCTCAGGCTTTAGCCGGCCAGTTTTCAGTGGAAGGCGTTTCCCTTCCTTTAGCAGATAAGTGGGTATTAACTCCGGAAGAACAACAAGAAATATCAGCGGCTACAAGCGCTTATAATGCGTCAATTTCAGCAGCGGCGAGTACAAATGGATTAGCATTAGTTGATCTAGATACGGTACTTCAAGAAGCAGCATCTTCTGGTATTAGTGAAGGTGCGTTTATTTTAACAACAAGTCTGGTTACTGGCGGTTTGATTAGTTTGGACGGAGTGCATTTAACTGCAAGAGGTTATGCTGTCATGGCCAATAAATTCCTGGAAGCTATTGATGCAACTTATGGATCTAATTTTGTAGCTTCAGGCAATACGGCCCAAGTTGGAGACTTTGGTGTCTTTTACTCTCCTTTACTACAATAAAAAATTAGTTTATAAAATCAAAAGAACGTCTTCTATCTGAAGACGTTCTTTTTTTGGTCAAAAAAGAAAATAAT
>NZ_JBATHS010000399.1:0-4886 GCF_049667165.1 Maribacter sp. | reverse complement strand
CCATGGGGGTATCATATTCCGGAGTTATGGTAAACGAGGCCACGCCAAAATTAGGGGAAGTCTTAAAGCTCTCTTGCAGGTCCACAAGGTTTTTGGTCATTATGGGGCAGATGGAAGGACACGAAGTGAAAAAGAATTCAACGACATATACTTTCCCCAAATAATCCTTTTCGGTAATGAGCAAACTATCTTGATCTACAAACTCGAATGAAGGTACACGCCGTTTTTGACCGTTTAAGTAAATGTAGGCCAACCCTGCCTTGTTGTCTTTTAAGCTTATTCGATCATTTTCAACCATAGTGCCCGAAGCCACTCGATCAACAATCTTGGGTATAAAGATGATACCAAAGACCAAAATGACCAAGGACACCCAAACATATGTGTATTTGTTTTTCATCTATATAGACTTGTATTTAATTAGTATTGGCATTGTTCTTTTTTAAGGCCAACCGATACTCTGCCAAGATGATCTTCACATCATCCTCCATTTTATTGTTCAATTCTGCGACCGAGGTGGCATTAAATCCAAATTTGGTCCCCTCATCCTCATCATTTGCCCTTCCACGCAGTTTTCTGTCCTTATCGATAATAAACACATAAGGGGTGGCTAAATTCCCATCTAGGGACAGGTCGGTCTTCATGCCATCGAAAAATCGTTGGATCTGTTCTTTTTCCCCATAGACAAAATTCCATTTTGTCATATCGGTCAAATTCCCAAGTTCCGATTTAAGTGCAGCCACTTTGCTTTCGGTTCCTTTTGGGACCAACATCACAAATTGAAAGTCGTTGAATTCATAAAATCGTTTGTAGATTTTTTGGTTCAAATTGAAGGCAATGCCTTTTTGGTTTCCCAAATCATTGCCCAAAAACCCAAGGATGGTAATCTTATCCTTAAGTGCAACATTGTTGTCGATTTCAGAGATATCCCCAATATCCTGCGTGAGGGTCGGTAACCTTCCAAAATTATTGATACCGGAAGCAAAGAAAAGGTACGCCACAATGGGCAGAATAAACAATACAACTAAAACGAAGGTCTTTTTCATGGGAAGATATGCTATGCCCTATAAAGTCAGGTTTCGCCATATCTCGGAATCAATTCGAAATACGGATTAAACCCTTAACTGGTTTCTATTGACAAAAATAAAAAAGACGGTCTTGAAACCGTCTTTTTATTTTGTTAATTATATCTTATTAGAAGTTCCAGGTCACGAAACCATCCGCAAAGACATTGTAGATGTAATTCCCTTCGACCAAGAGTATGAATGCCAAATAGGCCACCAAAAATATCGGGGTCCATACAATCGCCCTGCGCAGGGCGTTCTTTTCATCCCTTAGGTGCATAAAGTCCCAGGCAATATAATACGCTTTGACCAATGTCAGAATAATGAAAATCCAATTCAATATTTTCATTCCCACAAAGGAGTTCTCTGTAAGAAGATGGGGCTTGGTAATCCCTAAAAATACCTCAACGCCCGTAACTACGGTCAAAAATACAAGTACTCCCCATATCTTTTGGGTGTTCGACTTGAATTTTAAAAGTCCCCTAAAAATTTCCAACTTGTGTGCGTGTGCCATGCTAAATCTATCAATTAAAATTTTAAATCATCTCATGTGGGAATCTGAAACAAGTTCAGATTAAACCAAATAAAAGAAAGTAAATACAAATACCCAAACCAAATCCACAAAGTGCCAATAAAGCCCTACTTTCTCAACCATTTCATAATGGCCCCGCCTTTCATAGGTACCCAACACCACGTTAAAGAAAATTATAAGGTTGATCATTACCCCTGAAAACACGTGGAACCCGTGGAAACCTGTGATAAAAAAGAAGAAATCGGCAAACAATCTACTTCCGTATTCATTGTGGATAAGATTGGCCCCTTCAACTACCTGTGTTGCATTTTGAAGTTTCGCCAATGATTCCGTTCTGGAAAGCACGATTTTTTCCCCATAATCTTCACTTTCCTTATCTTGTATTATTTGTTCTGTTCGAATCAATACATTGGGATTGGCCTTAAACCCTTCCAAGACCTCATTCAATGAATAGCTTGGCTGGTATCCTTCCTTGTAGAACCAAATACCGTTTTTGTCTTCATGGGCGATTCTTTCATCTGGAAGGGTTTTGGCAAAATCTGCCAAGGACGCCCTTTCACCAGTATCGGCCATAACGAATTGTAAAATTCGCCCCCCTTTGGTTTCGACGGCACCATAATCCCCCTTAATGAAGGTTGCCCATTCCCAAGCTTGGGAGCCTACGAATATCGCACCACCGATAATCGTAAAGAACATATACCATATAACACTGTTCTTTTTCATTCGATGGCCTGCGTCAACAGCCAATACCATGGTCACCGAAGACATGATCAAGATAAAGGTCATAAACGCCACATAATACATAGGGTAATTGCCATGAAAGAACGGGACGTGGGTAAATACCTGGTCCGCAATGGGCCATGTTTCCATAAACTTGAACCGCGAAAAACCATATGCGGCCAAAAATCCGGAAAATGTCAAGGCATCTGAAACCAGAAAGAACCACATCATCATTTTTCCGTAGCTTACACCCAAGGGACGATTACCCCCACCCCAAACGCTTTCTTCCGCACCTGTTGTTACCGTAGAATCCATAAATTAGTCAGTTATCGAATGATTAGAATTTTCACAAAAATACATTTTTTTGCAGGATACAAAAGTCTAAGGCGAAGAAATGAAAAAAAATTGGGTTTTAGGGACTTTTTTGGGGGATGTCGATTATTTTTTCTTATAAGCGATACAAATATGACCCTTTAAGCCTCGTACTTCGTTAAATTCCCGACTTTTTCTGCATCAAAAAAAGACGTGTAATCCCTAAAAATAGGGCTAACACAAATTTAAAAAAAAGCATTAATCGACAAAAACCATAAAGATGAGGAGATAGACCCATAAAAGGTCTAAAAAGTGCCAGAAGGTGGCCCCTAGGGATACTCCCAGATATTCCTCTGAAGAATACTTGCCCTTAATTTGATTGAACAATACCACCAATAACGAAATAATACCGGCAACCACATGAACTATATGTACCGCAGCTATCAGGAATATGTACGACATTTTTATGCTGCTAGTGGGACCGGTAAAGTAATACCCTTGCGCAATCAATTGGGAAAAGCCATTGAATTGCAACACGATAAAGCAAATACCCAATACCAGGGTAACCAACAACCAGTTCGTACCCGCCTTTCTTGCATTTAGCTGTATGGCCTTTTTTGCTAAAATATAAGTAATACTGCTAAGAACAATAACTGCTGTACTCATGTAAAAGGCCGAGGGCATCTCTATGTTCGCCAGCCAATCCTCCCTTTTACTACTAACGATATAGGCACTGGTCCAACCGGCAAATGCCATAAGCAAACTCACGATACCGAACCATAGCATCATCTTTTTAGATCGATCATTCTTTTCTTTCCGAGTCCCTTGTGTCAAATCCATAACTTATGATTCTTTATTCAAATAATATAGCCCTTATTCCTTTCTTGGAAGGCACATTGCCGTCATCCGCGATACACCCTAGAAAAAGGTGCCACTAAATTTATCCACTACGTAGACCACCTGCATCAAGGTAATATAGGTCACACTGGCCAACATTAATTTTCGGGCGGAAATGTTGTCCCTTTTTTCATACAATTTAAAAGCAAATACCAACATCACTGCACCCATGGCAAAAATTAGGATCGCAGCCAGTATCGATAGTTGCAAACGCCCTGTGATACCAAAAACCGGTATGACTGAAATGACTATCATCCAAATGGTATACATTATAATCTGCAATGCCGTACCTGTATCCTTCTTACCCGTGGGGAGCATTTTAAACCCTCCTTTTTTATAATCCTCATCCAACATCCAAGCCAGGGCCCAAAAGTGGGGAAATTGCCAAAAGAACTGGATCATAAACAAAGTGCCAGGCTCAATGCCAAATTGGTCTGTGGCCGCTACCCACCCCAACATAAAGGGAATAGCCCCAGGAAGTGCCCCGACAAAAACCGAAAGTGGGGTCATTGTTTTTAGGGGGGTGTAAACGCTGGTATATAAAAATATAGAAATCGCACCGAACATGGCGGTCTTCGGATTAAGGAAATACAACGCCACAACACCTAATACCGTCAACACTATGGCAATGGTCAGGGCAAGATTCACAGACATTCTCCCGGAAGGAATAGGTCTATTTTTTGTACGGTTCATCAAGGCATCCAAATCCTTTTCTATAATCTGATTGTAGGCATTGGATGCCCCTACCATACAATAACCACCAAAAGCGAGCAGTAATAAGGAAACGAAATTTATCTCATAGGCCCCCAGCAAATACCCGGCCATAGAGGAAAAAACCACGCTGACCGCCAGGCGTACCTTGGTAATTTCCTTAAAATCAGCAAACATCATGGCCCATGGGATGTTTTTTGCTGGCTCAATCGCGGTCTTCATTATCAATTTTTATAAAAACGCAAATATAATCGTAGTAACCTATGTGTGCAACGAATTGCCAAGGTTTATGATTTATCCTAGAGAATGGCCATGTCATCCCCAAGGACACAAGAACAAGAACGACCAAGCCTTTCGCACGGCCACGAACAACCCTTATCCTCGATATAGGCATTGTATGGGACCTGATTTCAAGCCAATACCTTACATGAACAACCAGCACTATAGCGTAAGGATATGGAACCCCAATAGGAACTTCTTTTATGATTGCAACCTTCGCCCAACATAATATCATTAGGTGTTATGGCCATGGTAAAGTAACAATGTTAGCTATAGCCCTTACCTATTTTTGAAACAATTGAACACAAAAAAAATCCCGAGCGTCAACTCGGGATTTTATTTCTATAATTGAATGTATTTACTGTAACTTAAAG
>NZ_JBATHS010000398.1:0-4212 GCF_049667165.1 Maribacter sp. | reverse complement strand
TTTTCGTTCTTCAAATCCCATGACACTTAAACTGCCCATCGTATTTCCATGATACGCCCTATGGGCAGCGATGATTTGGGTTCTCCCTGTTGAGCGTCTTGCCAATTTCAGGGCTCCCTCTATGGCTTCCGTACCTGAATTTACCAAATAGGTCGTTTCTAAGGTAGGTGGTAATAATGATGCCAAGAGTTTGGTATATGAAACGGCGGCTTCTTGAATGTATTCGCCGTAGACCATGACATGCATATACTTGTTCAACTGTTCTTTTATAGCCTTGATCACCTTGGGATGACAATGGCCCAGGCTACAGACAGAGACCCCAGCGACAAAGTCCAAATGGGCTTTGCCCATACGATCATAGATATAAGAACCTTTGGCATGGGATACCTGCATAGCCAATGGATGTGGCGAGGTTTGGGCCTGAAAATGTAGAAAGTCCTTTATCATAAATCGCACTATTTGGCTTTCTGTTGTCCTGCCTTGGTCTTGGGATCGGTGGCTTTATCGTTCGTTCTCTTGATATTGTTCACCGGATCGTTCTCATTAGAAGAGCGTTGTTCTTCTTCCGCATCGATATCGATTGGGTTTGAGATTCCTTGGATTACAGGGAGTACAAGATTGTTGTCATCATCGTCGAATATGGCATCTTTGGTGAGTAAACGCTCATCGCCCCGCCAAATGAACCCTTTTAGTTTTCTACTGTTTTCGGGTAATTCGGTTTCTGGAAAGATATCGCCATCGGGATTAGTGAAAAAGGTGAGGTCTTCGATATCATTGTTGGCCATGGTGATGCGTATCGCACTGCAGATGGTCTTATCAATCCCAATAAGTTCATCATCATCGTTGTACATGTAGTAAATGACCTCTGTATTTTTAATCAA
This sequence comes from Maribacter sp., assembly GCF_049667165.1. Lineage (GTDB taxonomy): Bacteria > Bacteroidota > Bacteroidia > Flavobacteriales > Flavobacteriaceae > Maribacter_A. Next base: position 3,331 of record NZ_JBATHS010000398.1, on the reverse strand, counting down.
ATCTATGATTTTGAGTTGATTGTCCTTGAATTTGCCAAACAGGTCTATACCTTTCGCTTGGTTGTAGCCCTCCATGCTTACACTGTCCAATGAAATGATAAAGGCATTGTTCAATACCTTGAGCGAATCCATTTTTTCGGTCTTTAAATCGGATTTTAGATGAATACTATCCCCGGTCATTTGATTGGGACCATTCCACAAAATGGGATTGGTGATCAGTTGGGTAATCCCTGTCTTTTGGTCCGCATGTATGGAATCGCATTTTCCACTTAAATCAGTTTTAAAGAATTTGGCGTTTCTGAAGGCCCTAAGGACCCTATGGTCAGGTTTGCCGGTCACCATAAGGGTATCGCCATGCATATACAATGAATCTTGCTCCATCAAGGATATGGACACCGCGCGTTTTGTCGCAAAAACAGAATCCTTGGCTTTAAAGACTTCGGCATAATGTGCCTTTATCACTCCATTGTTTACCGTATCGATGACCTTGATGTTATTGGTTGCCGATGCGAACTCCCTAACCTTGTTGAAATATACACTATCGCCATTAATGATTCGATTGTTATAATCGATCCTGGTATTTTTAATGAAATACCCTGTTTCTACCTTGGTATCGTAAAAACCACGTTCACAATATATTTTATACGTTTTTCCCGTGATGGTTGAAGGGCCATAGAGATAGGCGTTCTTTGAGGTTTCATAATAGTCCAATTGCTCTGAATCCAGAATATAATCGGGGTTTTTCAAGTGGACACTATCCAAGAATTGCAGTTTTTTATTTTCCAGAAAATACCGGCCTACTTCGCTGGTCAAGGTATTCACAGAGTCTACTACGGTTCCGAAATCCTGATAATAGGCTTGCTGTTCTGTTCTGTTGAAACGCAAGGTGTCCGTCGTTAAGGTCATTTTGGAGTTACTGGTCAATACAACATTTTCCCAGGCCTTGGCCATATTTACATTGCCATCGTAGTTGATCTTACCACTGGTCATTTGAATGGAGTCCCCTTGTTGTAAGCGAATGTTTCCAATGGCCTTGAGTTTGTTTTCTTTCTGATAGTAAATGGCGATATCACAGAACAAATCGGCCCCTTCATGCTCAAATTGTATCTGCCTTTCGTCTTTGCTAAAGATCGAGGCTCCCGGATACTGGGTCTCATCCTTGGTGAAGTTGGCCCCATAAACAATATTGATTTGTTTTACTTCTTCCCGAGGGGCATCTTGGGAAAAGAGGGGTATTGAAACCAATACAGCAAGTATGTAACTAATTTTACCGAACAACGTAGCGAATTTTGACCAAAAATATGATTTTTTAAGGGAGTGCTGTAATGATTGGGATAGATTTAGGAAATGTTAAATCATCATCCCGGCAACGATTGGTTTACCTCCAATAAAAAAGCCACCTGAACATAGGATGTGCAGATGGCTCTATTCTTTTTAACCGACTGTTAGAATTCCCGATAAGGTCCATCCAAAAACTGGTTTGCCTCCTCCTCTGCGAATTTTGCGGTTTGGTTGTCCCAATGTAAGGTCTTATTTGGAAAACGACCGGCAATAACCCCCAACAGAATGGTTTCTGTTAAGCGCGATGCATAGGAAAAAGGAGCACTGCATTCCCCACGGCCCAAACAAGCTTCAACGAATTGGTGATAATGCTTAGGGCCTTCGGAATTATAATTACGTATGGGTTCACCCATATTATTTGCTTTCCCGACTGCGGCAATTTCGGCCGATATATCAACATATTTCCCATCGACTATTTTACTGGGTAATTGCATAAAATGGGGCAGTAATAAGCGACCTTTTTCGCCGATGAACATCGCTCCTTGTTCAGGTAATGATCCCGGACCTGTTGCCTTGGTTTCAAGCGACATTTTATCTTCCACTGTCTGATCTTTGTCCTTATTTTTTTTAGACATTTTTTCAGCAGCCCCCGGTAACTTCAAGTCTTCGTGCATAGCAGGAGCCCCAGGTCCGTCATACCAAACCCAGGTCAAGGTGTCCGCCGTATATTTTGTTGCGGGAAATTCATAAGTGACCGTATTGTTTACAGGAAAGCCAACTCCGTTGGGTTCCCGGCATTCGTTTCGTATGGTTCGGGGAACATCCAGTTCCAGGGCATTATAAGGGGTATCGAAAATATGTACGCCCATATCACCAAGGGTGCCACAGCCGAAATCGACTAATTTTCTCCAATTTCCAGGGTGGTAGACCTCTTTTTTGTAAGGTCTTTCAGCGGCAGTTCCCAACCATAGGTTCCAGTCCAAGGTCTCAGGAACCGGATCACTTCCTTGTGGAGCAGGCCCGTCATAGCCCCAATTTTTGGGAGACCAGGCACGTACCGTATGTACCTTGCCAATAATACCCGATTGTATTAAAAGGGTTGCCAATTTATAATCATAGAACGAATGCACTTGTATCCCCATTTGAGTGACCAGGTTTTTATCCGCAGCCAATTTTTTCATGGCCCTGGCTTCAGAAACATGATGGGTAAGCGGTTTTTGACAGTACACCGGTTTTCCCAAATCCATCGCCATAATCGAGGCTGGGGCATGGGTATGGTCGGGTGTCGAAACGATTACCGCATCGATTTCATTGGCCATTTCTTTAAGCATAACCCGATAATCGGAGAATACTTTTGCATTGGGGTGCATTTTCTTTGCGGCAGCGAGGTTATTACTATCCACATCGCATAAGGCAGTTACATCGACCAACGCATGTGAGGCTATTGCCTTGAGATCTTCAAACCCCATACCGCCAATTCCGATATGAGCTGTTCGCAATCGATTGTGAGGTCCCATCTTCCCGATAAAAGAAGGAGCCAATGCCAAGCCTAATAGGCCTAAACTACTTTTTTTTACAAAATCCCTACGATCTTTTTTATACGTACCCATATATTTTTATTTATTGTTTGCTAAATCCTTTATTACAATTTTTTTAAATCGAACTACATCCCCATGGCCAAGAAAACCAATATGCCCTCGGATCCGTTTCAATCCCGGATGATCTTTATGGTCCATAGTGCCATTTTTACTGGCCTCAAGGAAATCCCCATCAACAATGACACTTCCATTTAAGGTAATCTTAATTTTTGAACCCTTTACTTGTACTTGCTGTCGGTTCCATTCCCCAACTGGTTTTAAAAAACCACGTTTGGCAGGAATGATCCCATAGACAGAGCCATGATATTGATAGGGTTGAAGATTTGCATACTTTTCGGCCGTATTATCCAAGATCTGCAATTCCTTACCCACATAGGCCGCATCACCTTCCAAAGGGGCATGTATCCCCAAACCATTGTTGGCACCTGGGGTCAATTGAAATTCAAACCTCA
>NZ_JBATHS010000397.1:0-1512 GCF_049667165.1 Maribacter sp. | reverse complement strand
GCGCTTGCCGGGCATTGACCGCAGGACACACAGCCCTCACCCAAGTTTTTCATTGTGAGTTGTGTCCTTTTGCTTCTGACATGTCTCGGTACCTGTGCCATTTCTTCGCTTTACCGCATGCACAGGTGAAGACAACAAGTGCGCTGGCTTGTCGGGCCTGTTCCCTTGGAGAAGCGGGAAAGACGACCTTATGAATACCAAGGTTGTAGGAAAAAACCTGACACGTTGGGGGTGTGTGCCTGACAGGTCAAACAGCCATGCGCCGATTCAAGAATTTTTTCAGGTCGACACAATTACACACATCAGGTCAGAAGATGTAAGCAACCCGCTTCACCAACGATCTGGAGAAACACTCAAGGAGAGACTCATGGACAGCGAAACCCTCTTGGCCGAAATCCGCGAAGCCAACCTGACCTATTTGATGCTGGCTCAGAACCTGATCCGCAAAGACCGCGCAGAAGCCCTGTTCCGCCTGGGCTTGACCGAAGAGGCTGCTGACCTGCTGGGCATGCTGTCCACGGCGCAGTTGCTGAAGATCGCATCGAGCAACATGTTGCTCTGCCGCTTCCGCGTGGACGACGAGCTGGTCTGGAGCCTGCTCACCAACCACAACGTCAAGAAGGTGGACAACACCACCACCACCCAGCTGCACGCCAGCATCCTGATGGCCGGCCGCTTTGCCGAGTCCATGGCCACACACTGAGCCTTTTCGGGCCACAACGCTTCACTTCACAGGGGACAGACACCATGGCAGCCAAAAGCATCTTGAACGAGTCGCGCGACATTGAGCGCGCCATCTCCCTGATCAACCTGGGCGCGCGCCTGCAGGTGCTCGAATACGAGACCAGTTTGTCGTATGAGCGCTTGCTCCGTCTGTACAAAGAAGTGGCTGGCAAATCACCGTCCAAGGGCCAACTGCCGTTCTCGACCGACTGGTTCCTGACCTGGCAACCCAACATCCACGCTTCGCTGTTCTTGAACATCCATGAGTACCTCTCCAAGAGCAGCGAACTGGAGGAAATTGACACGGTGATCAAGGCCTTCCGTCTGTACAACGACCAGATGACGGCCAGCCAGATCGAACCCCTGTTGTCGGTGACCCGCGCCTGGCGCCTGGTGAAGTTTGTCGACAACGGCATGCTCACGCTCACCAAATGTTCCTGCTGCGGTGGCCACTTCGTCACCGAGCCCTATGAGAATTCCCGCAACTTCACCTGCGGCCTGTGCGCGCCACCGGCCCGCGCCGGCAAAGGCAGCGGCAACGGACTGCGCCTGCATTGAGTGTTTCTCCCCGACAGGTCTCGCTAGCCTCTCGCATCTCTCCCTCAAAGCGCAAAAAGGGCCCTCATCAGGGCCCTTTTTGCGTTCACGCCTGGGTTCATTCACACCTAGAGTTGACCGATAGAAATGACAACGGTTTGCGCCCCGAGTGGTTCGGGTAGAGCCCTGTCAATAAGGTCCAGAACATGTTTCTCATCGTCGGTTTTCTGTTTTCGATGGTCTGCATCTTTG
>NZ_JBATHS010000396.1:0-8389 GCF_049667165.1 Maribacter sp. | reverse complement strand
ATCGAAGACAACCCAGGTGTATGAGCAAGCAGATCAATGTTGCCCTCATCGGCAATCCCAATACCGGTAAAACCTCCGTTTTTAACCAATTGACCGGTCTGAAGCAAAAAGTCGGCAACTATCCCGGGATTACTGTTGAGAAAAAGGAAGGCATCTGCAAGCTTCCGAGAGGTGTAAAGGCACATATACTAGATCTCCCAGGCACTTATAGCCTAAATACGACCTCCCTTGATGAGAGTGTGGCCGTAGAATTGCTATTGAATAAAAATGACAAGGACCACCCCGATGTGGCCATTGTCATTTCCGATGTTGAGAATCTCAAGAGAAACCTTTTATTATTTACCCAGATCAAGGACTTGCAGATTCCTACAATTCTAGTCATCAATATGGCCGATAGAATGACAAGAAAAGGTATTTCCCTGGATATACCTCTCATGGAGAAAAAATTGGATACCAAAATTGCCTTGATCAGTACCCGAAATAATACCGGAATTGACAGGTTGAAGGAATTGATAGCCGATTACAAGAATCTTTCGGTGGCCCCAAATGTCGATACCACGGTCATTGACCCAGCCTATTTCAGCAGCTTGCGCGAAACATTCCCCAATGAGAACTTGTACAAGCTTTGGTTGGTCATAACCCAGGATGTGAACTTTATGCCCTTGGAGAAAAACTTGGTCCAGGACTCCTCATCGTTCAACACCAAATCAAAAGGTGAACTTAAACGTCTACAACAAAAAGAAACCATCAAAAGGTATCAATTCATCAACTCCATACTTAAACAGACCTATAAAGTTGATGTGAACGCGGCCAAAGGACTCAAGGCAACACTTGATAAAATCTTGATGCACAAGATATTCGGATATCTCATTTTTTTCGTTATCCTGCTTACGATTTTCCAAGCCATCTATGACTGGAGCAGCATTCCGATGGATTTTATCGATGAGACTTTTGCCACAGCCAGTGAATGGGTCAAAAGCACATTGCCCGCTGGAATGCTTACCGATTTGATCGCGGAAGGAATTCTTTCGGGGATTGGTGGCATTGTTATCTTTATACCACAGATTGCATTCCTTTTCTTGTTCATTTCCCTGCTGGAAGAATCAGGGTATATGAGCCGGGTCGTTTTTCTGATGGATCGCCTTATGCGACCGTTCGGGTTAAGTGGTAAGAGTGTGGTACCCTTGATTTCAGGTACTGCATGTGCCATCCCAGCCGTTATGGCTACGCGTACCATCGAGAATTGGAAAGAGCGGTTAATCACCATATTGGTTACTCCATTCATCACCTGTTCTGCAAGGCTTCCTGTATATCTTATCATAATCGCCTTGGTTATTCCAGAAGGCAGGTTTATAGGGTTAGGTTATCAAGCATTGACCTTAATGTTATTATATCTGATTGGTTTCCTTGCGGCAATTATCTCTGCCATGATCCTCAACAAAGTATTGAAGATCAATAGCCGTACTTTTTTCGTTATGGAAATGCCCAGCTACAAACTTCCCTTACTAAAGAATGTCGCTTATACCGTGTGGGAAAAAACCAAGAGTTTTGTCTTTGGGGCAGGAAAGATCATTCTGGCCATTTCGATAATTTTATGGTTTCTGGGTTCAAATGGTATTTCGGACAACTATGAAAATGCGGAAACCATTATCGAAAATCGCATCCAAAGCGAGGGGTTATCAACTTATAATCAAGAAAGTATAGCCAACGACCTCACTGTCTACCAAAAAAGCCTGAACGATAGCATCGTAAAAAAGGCATATGCCCTCACCCCAGAGCAGCTTGTTGATTCAACAAACCATTATAATAAGTTATTGTTCGAAAAGGCAAAAAGTCAGGAAATTGCAAGTTTCAAACTGGAAAACTCCTATATAGGCAATATGGGCAAGGCTATAGAACCAATGGTAAAACCTTTGGGCTATGACTGGAAAATTGGTATTGCCCTTATCACCTCTTTTGCGGCCAGGGAAGTTTTCGTGAGCACATTGGCCACTATTTATAGCGTGGGCAGTGACGAGGAGAATACCATTAAAAATCGAATGGCGGCTGAAATGAATGAAGATACCAAGAAGCCCTTGTTCAACTTGGCTTCGGGAATTTCCTTGTTGCTTTTTTATGCATTTGCGATGCAGTGTATGAGCACCTTGGCTATTGTTAAACGCGAAACGAATTCATGGCGATGGCCTTTGGCCCAATTGGTGTTTATGAGTCTTTTTGCCTATATTGTTGCTTTGATCGCCTATCAACTACTAAAATAATATGGAACTGTTCCAACAAATCGTGGTTTACCTCATTGTCGTTCTGGCCATAGGTTATTTGGTGGGTAAATTCCTTTTGCCCAAATCAATTCTAGCTTCGAAGAAAGGCCCTAAAAAAGGTTGTGGACACGAAGATTGTGGCTGTCATTGAATATGGGACCTTACGGCTAGGAATTTAATTACCTTAAAATACCCTGTAACGTTTTTCCAGACCACTCGTCTACCTCAAGTATCTCGCAGCTCTTAATAAAAAGCTAAATCTGTCCTAAAGAAAATCAAAATAGGACGGGCCTTAGTTGAAGTATGCGTTAGTTTGTTGACAACTAAACACCAATCGCTCATGGACAAAGTAATTTTGTGGTTTATCGCTGCATTGCTCACCATTGTTTGCAGTACGGCACAAAGCCAAACCCTGACTTCCCGAATATTGGATTCGGTTACCCAGGAACCTATACCCTACGTAACGGTACAATTGAATAGGAATGGGGTAATAACCAATGAAGAAGGCCGATTTAGTTTTCATTTAAAGGAAAATGTCTCTGAAACCGACTCACTTTTCATTTCTTGTATCGGATACGCATCGATAGGCAAACCCTTGAAGGAGTTCTCTGAAAATGTAATTTACCTAAGCCCCAAGGCCATTGAGCTCAACCCCGTTATAGTAAGTAATAAGAAGTATTCTGCCAAGGAAATCATCACATTGGTCAAGGACCATCTCGATCACAATTACAACCAAAATCTCAGTAAAAAAAGATTGTTTTTCAGGGATTCCTATTTTCAAGATTTCAATAAAACCGATTATACCTTCCTCAAATCGACCATCAAGGAACTCGATAAAAGATTCTTGGACAGTGTTCTGAACATCCTACCCAAAAAATCAAGCTATTATACCGAGGTGCTATGCGACCTTTATCGTGACCATGACCAGGATGCCCAAAAAATAGATCTACTAAAAGCGTCTGAACTTTATGACAAAAGCAAAGAATTGGATTATGAAAACCTTGAGGAGAAATTCAATGAAATCATCAAATCGAATATTAAAAGGGATTCCTATTTCAAGATAAAATCGGGGTTGTTCGGCACAAAGATCAAGGGGGAGGATTTTGATGAAATTTTTGAGACTGAGGTTGATTCCACCGATGCGGTAGCTTTACGGAAAGAATTGGAAGAAAAGAAAAAAAGGGAGGAAGAACGTAAGACCAATTTCGCTAAATATCGTAAGAACACAATTGTAGACATGATGCAGGATCTTTTTTATATGGAGGATTCCCCGCTTGATTTCATCAACAAATCAAGAAAGTACACCTTTACGATAAAAGACTTTACCTATATGGGGGAGGATGCGGTTTATATCTTGGAATTCGTGCCTGACGGCAGGGCCGATTATAAAGGCAAACTCTATATAAATGCGGATGATTTTGCTGTTTTACGATTGGATTATGAAAACGTAAAATCCTTGAAGAAATTCAATCTTATGGGTATTTCCATGAACCAATTTCTAGGAAAGGGCAAAATGATCTTTAGCAAGGTGGCCAATGACAAATACGACCTGCGTTATCTTGAACAGGTAGAGGGCACCCAAGTAGGAATCCGAAGACCGTTGAAGATTATTGAAAAGAACAAACATGTCAAAGGAAGAAACAAACAAAACGAATTATCGCTAAAATTGGATATGGCCACTATTGGCACGAATAAGCGCGAGCTTATCGTTTTCGATTCGGAAGAAATACCAAGGTCAACTTTTGAAGCATTTACCGAGAACAATACCATTTTGCCAACGTACATGGCGAACTACGACCCCGAATTTTGGCAGGGACACGCCATTATCGAGCCCAATCAGGCCATACGCGAATTTACTTCCGTTGAGGCTACGCCCCAATGACCCCTTACACGAGATTGGCAATAAACGAATACAACAAGAGCCCCCAGCCTATCACCAAAAGCAATCCTCCCAAAGGCGTAACAGGACCAAGAAATGCCATGTGCTTGCCCTTCGACTTACCAATAACCAAAAGATAGATACTGAATGAAAATAAAAAAATCCCGCTGATAAAACAGTAAATCATGTACTGCTGTAATGGGGTATCGAGATTAAAGTTAAAGCTTAGCACCAATAAAAGAATGGCATGGTACATTTGATATTTTACCCCGGTTTCAAAACTTTTAAGCTGATCATTGTTCAACGACTTTTTTAGGGCATGCGCCCCAAAAGCGCCAAATACAACGGCCAACAATCCTAAAAGAGCTCCAATGCCCTGAGCTAGAAGTACCATACATCAAATTTTAGCCCTAATATAAGTAAACCGATTCAGGAAGATACTTCGCTTCCCGATTATTCTTTTCCAGTGGGTTTCTCGACCTTACCCTGCAAAAGATTGAATAATTTTACGGTATTCACACTATCCTTATAGTTGATATAGAGTTTTAGGGAATCATCATATACCAATTTTATTTTTTGGTTCAAAAGGTTATCGACATAGACATTGACTTTTTTATCGGTGAGCGAATCCTTGAACTCCCTGAAAATGCCTTTTTCTTTTTCGAAGGCCGAAAACCCGTTCAGCCGCACCATGGGAGGGATCTTATCGACCCAAACGACACTGTCCATTTGGGAAAACTTCACTTTTTTATAGTAAAATCCGGATAGGATCTTGACTTGGTCCTGTTCGATCTTTGTCCAGTTTTTGGAATGGGCAAGAAAGGCCATGAGGCAAATAAAAACTGTAAAAACAATAATCACATTCCAAACGCGGTGTCCTTGCTGTACCATTTACTTGTTTTCTAAATTCCTATAGGTATCAAACCAAGCCAGCGTATGGGCTATCTTGGTGATCAAATTACTTGGTCTGTTGGCTATCCCATGGCTCGCATCGGGAATTTCAACAAATACGGTTTCCTTTTTCCGCAATTTAAGGGCATGGTATAGTTGTTTGGCTTCGCTCGGTGGCGTTCTTAAATCGTTCATGCCTACCATCACCATCGTTGGTGTCTCTATATTACCAACGAGTGAAAGTGGGGAAAATTTCCAATAGCCTTCAAAATTCTCCCAAGGCTGCCCTGGGTATCGCGAATTGGCGTACCCAAAATAATTATCGGCCACCAAGGTTTTGCTGATCCAGTTCATTACGGGTTTTGCAACAACAGCGGCTTCGAACCGATTGTTCTTTCCAATGATCCAGGCCGTCATTATACCCCCAGCACTTCCTCCGGTGACGAACAATTGATCTTCGTGGGCAATTCCTTTGGCAATGCAATAGTCCACCCCGTCCATCACATCCTGATAGTCATCCCCGGGATAATTGTTATAAAGCAAATTGCCAAATGCCTCCCCATAGCTGGTACTTCCCCTGGCATTGGGATAAAAAACCACATAACCTGCAGCTGCGTATAATTGCATTTCCACGGAAAAACGATCTCCATAATTTAAAATGGGGCCTCCATGGTTCTCCACCAAAAATGGATATTTCTTGGAGGCATCATATGCGGGAGGATAAACGACCCACCCCTGAATATCTCTTTGATCCACGGATGATTTGTACCAGATTTCCGATACGTTGCCCAAAGTTCTGTAGTCTAACAACCCTTTATTCAGGTTAGTGATCTTAAGCACCGATTTGCCCTTAGGTTGTATAACCGCCAAATCCGCCGGGTACTCAGGTCGTGTCTTTGTAAAGGCTATGGTCCCCTTCTTCGAGATGCTGAAAGAGCCACTGGCATAGGGCCTTCCTAGGGTAGTCCCTCCCATATCATCGGCCAATTTGGTTGTTTTTCCATCCAAGGTAATGAAGGCTATCTTACTGTTCCCCTTATCATCATAAGTGAAATAGAGCCCTTCACTCTTCGTGTCCCACACTATATCGGAAACGCTCCTATCCAATGAGGACGAAATAACGTGCTGGTCGCTTCCATCTATCTTCATAAGATATAGTTTCCGTACCTGATAGGCTTGTACTTGATCATCGAAACCTATATAGGCAATAAATTTGCCATCAGGGGAAACCGCAGGGTTGGTATCGGGACCATTTCTATGGGTTAATGCTTTTATGACCCCGTTTTCTACACCCACCTCATAGATTTCACTATTTCTAAACTCATATTCCCAGTCATCGTTTCTATTCGCTGAGAAGAAAATCTTATCGGCCATGGGGGACCAACTTAGTGTTCCCCTATGATGAAAATCGCCTGACGTAAGCTGCCGCGGCGCCCCGCCTTCGGCTGGTAGGGTGAAGATATGGCTAAAACCTGGTTTTATGTACCCGCGTCCATCGGCTTCGTGATATAGCCTGTCGGTAATCCTAGGTGTCTCGGCCCATTCAGCCCCTTTGGGTTTTTGAGGGATTTTGGCAATCACAGGAGGCTTTGTTTCCAACATCATGGTAAATGCCAATTGATCCCCTTTTGGGGACCACGTCAAGGAACCCGGGCTCGATGGAAGTTGTGATATTTTTGCGATCTTACCCGTATTGATCCAATACATATAGATTTCAGATCCTTCATCGGTCCCACTCACAAAAGCCAGCCTATTCCCATTGGGGGACCATCTAGGGCTCGACTCACCAACCTCCTTTGAAGTCAATTTTTGATGCTGGGAACCGTCAGTTCGGATCATCCACAAATCCCCGACGGCCTTGTCCTTCATAACATCCATTTTCATCCTTCGATAAACGATCCAGTCACCATTGGGTGAAATCTGGGGATCCGAAGCGTATTGCAGGTCAAAAAGATCCATATAGGAGAATTCTTTTTTTTGTGCATTTCCATAAAAAAAGAAACATACCAGTACAATAAAAATAGATAGGGTTTTCGATCGCATAAGTCAAAAATTGTGAATAGTTAAACTTAAGCAATAACCGAGATTATACAAAGGGAATTTACCCATACCTATTACCAAGGTTCAAGAATTGAAACTGTAAGGTTGTTTTCATGCAAAATACCTGATCGCCATGAAGAAGAAGTGTAAATTAATTTCCTAGACACATGCAAACATGCTATGGTTTCGTCGGATGATGCCAAGGATGGGACAAACCGATCAAAGCAAAAGGGAAATGCCTATTTTTGAATCCACAAATCAGTGATATACATTCTTGGAACAAATCAAGACACATTATGATTATATATTGATCGGGGCTGGGGCAGCCGGATTAATGCTGGCCGACGCACTTGGCATGGATTCTTATTTTAATGATAAAAGAATCTTGGTTTTGGATAAAGACCCTAAAAATACGAATGACCGTACCTGGTGTTTTTGGGAAAAAGGTTCAGGCCAATTCGATGCTATCGTAAGCCAATCTTGGAACGACATCTTTTTTGGGGGACAAGCGTTTTCGGGACAATTCAAAATCGAACCCTACCAGTACAAGATGGTGCGAGGATCAGACTTTTATCGGTACTACCTCCAAAAGACAAACACCTATTCCAATATTGATTTTTTACAGGAAGAGGTGCTTACTGTCATCGAAAACGAAGACAAGGTTTTGGTCACCACCACCAAAGAAACCTATACCTGTAATCAGGTGTTCAGTAGTATATTCGATTTCAAGACCCTTAAAAACCAACGGAAATACCCCGTTTTACAACAACATTTTGTGGGATGGGTGGTACAAACAAAGCATCCGGTTTTCAATGCGGAGCAACCCACGTTCATGGATTTCTCCGTGGAGCAAGGGAACAATACCCGCTTTATGTATGTATTGCCGTATTCAGAAAACAAAGCACTATTGGAATATACGTTGTTTTCTGAACATTTGTTACCGAAAGAAGCCTATGAAAACGCCATCAAGGACTACCTAAAGCTGACATTCAACCAAACCGATTTTGAGATCCTTGAAAAGGAAAAAGGCAGTATTCCCATGACCTGTTACAATTTTCAGGCTCATAATACGAAGAGAATCCAATATATAGGATCTGCTGGGGGGTGGACGAAACCCAGCACGGGATATACTTTTTATAATACCTCAAAAAAAACAGCGGATTTAATCGCTCTAATCAAGAAAAACCAGTCGTTTACCTCCCTTCGGAGCACATGGCGATTCCGGTTTTATGACCTGCTCCTCTTGGATATTCTATATTCTGATAATGGTAAAGGGCAATACATCTTCGAGACCCTTTTTAAGAACCGACCACCCCAACTG
>NZ_JBATHS010000395.1:0-11408 GCF_049667165.1 Maribacter sp. | reverse complement strand
GGAGCCGTTGCCCTAGGCGTACTTCTCGAACCGCTTGTACCTCTGTTATACGTGCCGCTCCTTGAAGGTGTGCTTCTGTAGTAGGGGCTAGTCCTGGAAGTAGAATTATATCTTGGGGTGGCCCTTGTGCTTCTACTGGTTCGGTAGGCCCTGTTTTGGTCTACACCAACAGTTCGTCGTGCTGTACTCGAATTGCTTCTAGCTGAGGTCGAGTTGCTTCTATAGGTACTTGACCTTGTTGTGCTGTTGCTTCGTACACCACTCGTTCTTGCTGTGGTGCTGTTACTTCGATATCTTGGTGATGTTCCCCTTGTATTCACATTAGATCGGCCCCTTAGGGTCCTCACCGAATTATTGGCTAGGGAATTGGTGTTATAATAGCCTCTGCGGCTATTATTGAGTGCATAATTTCGATAGTTACCATGCCTATTTCCGTAAAACCTATTATAATAGGGATACCCATAAGCGCCATAACCATAGGCATAATAAGGGGAATACCATCCACCCCATCCGTATCCGTACCCATATCCGTAATATCCGCCCCAGCCCCAATTGTTCCATCGATTCCAACTCCATGGGTTGTTCCAGCCCCAACCATAACCTCCATAAGCTCCGTAACCCCAGCTGTCCCATAACCATGGGTTGTTATATCCCCATCCATAGGCGCTATAGCCCCAGTTGTTCCAACCATTGTTGTATACATTGATACTTACATCAGTGGCATTATCACCCCATCCGCCATAACCTTCGTAATCGTTTTCAGGTTGATAATAATCAGTCAAATCCCCTTTCTGTGGAATGCTGTCATATTCCGATTCACTTGAATAGGAATCGATATCCGTAAAAACCTCGCTATCCAATATCTCACCATACTCATCGGCCTTTTGTCCAAAGTAATCTTGGTATGGATCGTGAGTTGTTTTCTTCTCTACTCGTTGTGGCGCCCTTTCAACCACACGAACATTGTTATCTTCGTAAATTCCGTCATTATCATAATAAGACGCTTGCTGATAGGAACCGCATGAAGTGGCGAAAATGCCTAGAAAGGCGAAAAGTGCCATAGTGCGAATTCCTTGATGGGGTAGAGAATGTATCATGGTTTCAATTTTTATTGTTGAACATATTAAAAATAGTTAGTTTTACCGAACTATTTTGTTAACATTAGCACAAGATTTGTGCCAAACTACATCGAATGGGTAAAAAATTGACTACGCGAGAGGAGGATTATTCCAAATGGTACAACGAGCTCGTTGTAAAGGCTGATTTAGCTGAAAATTCCGGGGTTCGAGGCTGCATGGTCATCAAGCCATATGGCTTTGCCATATGGGAAAAAATGCAGGCGGAATTGGATCGGATGTTCAAGGAAACCGGGCATGAGAATGCCTATTTCCCGTTGTTCATACCAAAATCCTATTTGAGTAAGGAGGCGAGCCATGTAGAAGGGTTTGCAAAGGAATGTGCGGTCGTGACCCACTATCGTTTAAAGAATGCCGAGGATGGTAGTGGCATCATCGTGGATCCCGATGCGAAATTGGAGGAAGAACTTATCGTTAGGCCTACGTCTGAAACCATCATTTGGGATACCTATAGGCGATGGATCCAATCGTACCGCGATTTACCCTTATTGATCAATCAATGGGCCAATGTAGTGCGTTGGGAAATGCGTACCCGGCTTTTTTTGCGAACGGCTGAGTTCTTATGGCAAGAAGGCCATACGGCACATGCTACCGAAAAAGAAGCTATCGCCGAAGCGGAATTGATCTTGGATCTCTACGCCGACTTTGCGGAGAACCATATGGCCATGCCCGTCATAAAGGGGGTAAAAACGGAAAGCGAGCGGTTTGCAGGGGCGATAGAGACCTATTGTATCGAGGCATTAATGCAGGATGGTAAGGCTTTGCAAGCGGGCACTTCGCATTTCCTAGGGCAGAATTTCGCAAAAGCCTTTGATGTGAAATTCGCTACCAAAGAAGGGAAGCAAGAATATGTTTGGGCAAGTTCATGGGGGGTGTCTACCCGATTGATGGGTGCTTTGGTCATGACCCATAGCGATGATAACGGATTGGTATTGCCTCCAAAACTAGCACCGATACAGGTAGTCATCGTACCCATATACAAAGGTCTTGATCAATTAGAGGCCATTTCCGAAAAAGTCGAGCCTTTGGTAAAGGAGTTGCGGGCTAAAGGTATTTCGGTTAAATATGATAATCGGGATACACAAAAGCCCGGCTTTAAATTCAATGAATACGAATTGAAAGGGGTTCCAGTACGCTTGGCCATTGGTCAGCGCGATATGGAAAATGGCACCTATGAGGTTGCCCGTCGCGATACCCTTGAAAAGGAAACCGTTCCCATGGATGCGGTGGTAGCCAAAATAGAATTCCTTTTAGACGATATTCAGAAGAATATATACAAAAAAGCCTTTGATTATCGACAGGCGCATATTACCGAAGTCGACACCTATGAGGAGTTTAAAAACGTCTTGGAAGGAAAAGGCGGATTCATTGCGGCCCATTGGGATGGTTCAACGGCAACGGAGGATAAGATCAAGGAAGAGACCAAGGCTACGATCCGTTGTATCCCTATTAGCGGCGATACCACCCCCGGTCGTTGTATGGTTACCGGTGAACCATCGGTCCGTAGGGTATTGTTCGCCAAGGCCTACTAGGGTACATAGTGGGTTATGTTCCTAAAAATATGGCTTTAATAGGGTTGCAAAACCTTGCATATGTAGTTTGAGGATTCCTTATCTTCAGGAATCCGTAAAAAAATAATAAGCAGGTGTTGCGATAGTTAAAAATAATTGTATTTTTGCATCCGCATTTTGTGCAAAGTAATGGTCCGTTCGTCTAGGGGTTAGGACGCCAGGTTTTCATCCTGGTAACAGGGGTTCGATTCCCCTACGGACTACAAGGGAAGTTAGAGGGTAGTGGTACGATTTAAGAAGTGGGAATTTTAAGACTGATTTTCGTACTTCGTATTTCTAACTTCGAACCTTTAAAACGGCCCGTTCGTCTAGGGGTTAGGACGCCAGGTTTTCATCCTGGTAACAGGGGTTCGATTCCCCTACGGGCTACCAATTAAAGAGACAATTGTCTTAAAAACATAATTTAGAGAGAAGATGGCAAATCACAAGTCGGCATTAAAGAGAATCAGAAGAAATGAAGCTGTTCGCTTACGCAACAGGTACCAGCACAAAACTACCCGTAATGCAATCAAGAGGTTGCGTGGTGAGGAGAAAAAGGAAGATGCTGAGAAGTTGTTTCCTGAAGTTGTCAGTATGATCGATAGGTTGGCAAAACGGAACATTATCCATGCCAATAAAGCTGCAAACCTAAAGAGTAAGTTAGCGAAGCATATTGCCGCTTTGTAAGCACGCTTATAAACTTTAAAAGAAAGCCCTGACGAGTAATCGTTGGGGCTTTTTTCGTTCTATAGTGGGAGTTTCGCACGTCGCATTTCCTTATATATCATTACGATTAGGGCTGCCGACGCTGCGGTGTGCCTATTGATCATCCCCTGTACTGCGGGTCGGTCGCATTAAAACAAAACCTAGAATAAAGCAAGCGTACGTAATTACAATGAGCAGGTAATGGAATTGCTTTAGGTTTAATTCTTTATAAAGGGTATAATCATAATATGCCAAAATCGAAATCATGGGAAAGAAAAGATTAAAAACCAAAAGGCCGTAACTGATCCATACCAATAGTTTATACTTCTTTTGTTTTTGTCCCCTGATGTCATGATAATACAGAAAAATTGTTAGGATCA
Source organism: Maribacter sp. (assembly GCF_049667165.1). Lineage (GTDB taxonomy): Bacteria > Bacteroidota > Bacteroidia > Flavobacteriales > Flavobacteriaceae > Maribacter_A. The sequence continues at coordinate 7,637 of NZ_JBATHS010000395.1, read as the reverse complement.
ATACGATCGAGCCAATGGTTGAGGCATAGATTTGCGGAAAAATCAGGACATTTTGAAAAAATGGATTGATCACAGTCGCTATGATATAAACAACGCCACCGTATTTTATAATCTCTTTATACCCCTTATGTTTTATGTTTTTCCAGTATAAAACGTAGAAATACAAAAAGAATACCACATCATATATATTGAAGATGATATAGTTGGCGTATTGGTACTTCTCCCCATAAACAATTTGAAAGCTATCAAAGTCACGAATAAAGTATCCCAGTATTTCCGACACCATGGTGTACGCGATCAACATAGGTAGGTATTTCAGGACACTAGTGCTGTAATAACGATTGTAGCGAAGCAAGGAAACTACCAAGGTAATCGCGTATAGGGGGATAAAAAAATTATCTTTTAAAAATTCGTACATTCAAGAACAAGCTTAATCTTCTGGTTCATAAGGTGGTGGTGCTGCAGTGCCCTTATTCATAGTCAAACTTGAACCGGCATAGAATGATGAATTCAAGGTTGAATTTATGGTACTGTTGGTTAGACTGGGCATAAAAGAGGCATATGATAAGTTGTCATGGGTAAAGGTAGCACCCATTTTATCTGTTTTGACCGTGCCAAAACTATCTGTAAGCAGCACAGCTTCCTGTTTTGCCTCGGTGCCTCCAATATAAAACAGATATTCCCGATTATCTTTCTTTAAGGTTGGTGATAGCATCACCGAATTCTGCCTTGGATGTAGTATTGAATCCTTATTGTCATTGTTGAAAAATGGTTTATCGGGATAGTTCGAAAAATAGAATCGCAACCCCGAAATCTCGACATTGGCCTTTTTGGCTTCCTGTTCTATATAGGCCAAATACTGTTTTATGGTTTCGTAATCATAGGAAACATAACGGGCTACGTCAAATTTTTCCCCCTCGATTTCAAACCCCGAATCCGCCTTGGTTTTCTTTTCCTGACGTACTTTATCGTTGGGTTTGGTGCGATTGATCGAATCTTCGTAGCGTTGGATCAAGGGCACCCGTCTATCGGTATAGAAATCATACATTTCTTTGGCATGATCAATCGCTACGATTTGGACAGGGGCCAGAACCTCGGGGTGATCTTCATTTTCTTTTTCCATTTTCTCCTCACAACTTGAGAAGCTAAGAACACTAAGGGAAAGCACACAAAATAAGCACAGGAAATTTTTTGTTTTGGTCATAACAAGGGTTTTAGGTTATAAAATGTTCATGCAAAAAAGTGGGGGAGGACATTTATTGCCTTATAAAGATATTAAAATAACATTACGAAGTAGCATTGGGGGGTATTAGATCGATGTAGGTCGATCATCAAAAAAAATCCCCTCGGTCGAGGACCGAAGGGATTTGTACTTTCATTTCTTTTGGAACGTCTACTGGTTCATGGTCAGTAAGAACTCCTCGTTGTTCTTGGTTTGTTTAATGCGCTGTTCTATGAATTCCATAGCTTCAATGGGGTTCATGTCCGCGAGGTATTTACGCAAGATCCACATACGTTGTATCGTATTCTCATCCAACAATAGGTCATCCCTACGCGTGCTTGAGGACGTAAGATCGATTGCAGGGAATATTCTTCGGTTGCTAATTTTTCGATCCAATTGAAGTTCCATGTTACCGGTACCTTTGAATTCCTCAAAGATAACCTCATCCATCTTAGAGCCGGTATCGGTCAATGCGGTTGCAATGATCGACAATGAGCCACCACCTTCAATATTACGGGCAGCTCCGAAGAAACGTTTTGGTTTATGTAACGCATTGGCATCAACACCACCACTCAAAACCTTTCCTGAGGCTGGTTGTACCGTATTATAGGCACGTGCCAATCGCGTAATTGAATCCAAGAGGATAACGACGTCATGGCCACATTCGACCAAACGTTTCGCTTTTTCCAATACTATATTGGCTACCCGTACATGTTCGGTAGCTTCCTTATCAAAGGTAGAGGCAATAACCTCTCCTTGTACATTACGTTGCATATCGGTTACCTCTTCAGGACGTTCATCGATAAGCAAAACAATCAGATAAACTTCTGGGTGGTTTGCAGCGATGGCATTTGCGATGTCTTTCAACAACATCGTTTTTCCCGTTTTCGGTTGGGAAACGATCATGCCCCGTTGTCCTTTTCCAATGGGGGAGAACAAATCGATAATACGCGTCGAGATACTGCTTTGACGCTCTGAAAGATTGAATTTTTCCTGTGGGAACAATGGGGTCAGGTGCTCAAAGGATACCCGGTCACGTACGACCTGTGGATCAATACCATTGATCTTGTTCACCTTGATCAACGGAAAGTACTTTTCACCCTCTTTTGGGGGGCGTACATTACCTAAAACCGTATCACCGGTTTTAAGTCCGAACAATCTGATTTGGGATTGTGACACATAAATATCATCTGGGGATGATAGGTAATTGTAATCCGAAGACCTTAAAAAACCATATCCATCCTGCATGATATCAAGAACCCCTTCACTTGCAATGATACTGTCGAATTCGTATTCAGGTTCCTTATAGCGGTTCTTTAAATCTTTATCGAAATTGCTATTGCGTTTGTCCTGACCGTTTTTTTGATGATGCGCCTTGCTCACATTAGGGCTTTTCGATGGGTTCGGACCTTTTGTATGCTCTTTTTGGTGTTCTTTTTTGGTATTTTGGCCCGTGGCTGCCCTCGGGTTTGGCCTCTTGTTTTCTTTTTGCGGTTTCCTAGGCTTTTTTTCAATGGCTGAAGGGGCTTCCTGCACTTTATTCTCGGTCTCTACATCCTCTGTTTTCTTTGATGGGGAAACTCGGGGTCTTACAGGGCGATCTGCTGGTTTGACTTCTGGGATAACCGAGGCGATTACCTCCGTAGCTTTTGGGTTTGCGGCTTGTACGTCCAAAATTTGATAGACTAGGTCTAATTTTTTCAAGGTCTTGAATTTAGGTACTTTAAGCCCTTTCGCTATTTCCTGGAGTTCAGGAAGCTTTTTTGATTTTAAATCTGAAATCTCAAACATTAAGTGTGGTATAAATTATACGTCTTTAGACAATTAAGAAGTGTATTGTTATTTGGGTTTACTAAGGGAAGAATCCCCGTATTGGTAAGTGATATAACTAATAACGCAACAATATTACAAATTATTTTCATTAATTCGGGGATATTTTTTAAAAGACATGTATTTTTGCCCTTCAAAATCGTTTTAAAAGCAATGATTCAAAGAATTCAGTCCATTTATCTTGTCATTGTCTCCTTATTGGGAGGGGCGGCTCCTTTTTTGGCCTATCTCTGGCTCGATAGCAAAGGGAAGGAATTTTATGCCCAAAACGACATATGGATCTCATTGCTTTTTTACGTGTCGGGTGCTTTGGCCCTGATTGCTGTTTTCCTATTCAAGAAACGACAAAATCAATTTGTTCTGAACAGATTGAACATCATATTGAATCTTTTTTTACTAGGATTTTTCGTTTACCGATCGCTAAACTTATCCGGAGAAACCTCGGTTTCTGAGAAGGGTATTGGGATGTTGATTCCTGTATTTTCTATCGTTTTTTTGGTCCTGGCCAACAGGGCTATTAAGAAGGATGAGGATCTTGTAAAATCTGTGGATCGTTTGCGTTAAACCTAACATCTTAGTAGTATTAGTGCGTAAACCCTGATGGAAGCATCAGGGTTTTTACGTTTTTTTCCGCCATGGTATAAGGCACTTTATGCGTTCTTACCCGCTCTTTTTAGTACATAACATCGAATAAACCATGGGAATTTTATTTCCCAGATGTTCAATCCGATATTTATGGGGTTCAAATTCGATGGTCTTGTTGAAGCAGTTATAGGGTGAATAATCATATTCACCCAAGGAACGTATTTCCAGATTGTTTTGTATTAAACTGTTTGCCACTTCACTAATACCGTGGTTCCAAGAAATATACTCCTGATCTATATCCGCATTTTTATCGGCATAAGTGCCTTTCTGTGTTTCGATAATAGGTCCGGTATTCAAATAGTTATAGGCCACTTTGGTAAAATCATCATCAAACATCCATACTATCGGATGAAACTCCACGAAGACGAATTTCCCATTCGGTTTCAAAAACCGGGATACGATTTGTGCCCATGTATTGAGATCGGGCAACCAACCAATGGTGCCATAACTCGTGAAAACAATATCAAATTTTTTATTTAAAAAATTGGGCAATTCATAAATGTCACAATTGATAAATTCAATGTTCACACCGCACTTTTTGGAAAGTTCCCTCGCTTGGTCAATAGCCTTATCAGAGAGGTCAACGCCCGTAACATTGGCTCCGAGTCTTGCCAATGAAATGGAGTCTTGCCCAAAATGACATTGTAGGTGCAGCATACTTTTGCCTCTCACATCACCCAGTAATTGCAACTCTATAGCATTCAAGGAGGACCTTCCATTCAAAAACCCATCGAGATCGTAAAAATCGGATTTCAAATGAAAATCGGTTCTATTGTTCCACAACTCCTTATTTATTCTGATGTAATTTTCTGCTAGGCCCATGTGCTTTCCAAATTTTCAACCGTACTCCCAAGGGGTAACTACTTGGCATCTATACTATTTTTCGTAGGGTTGTATTTTCAAAACTAGGTCATTTTTACCGTTTGCCCAGTTCAATGACCTCCAAATTTTTGATGTCCTTTCCATCGATTACAAAACGGAGCATGGTGCGCATCTGATGAAATCCGTGTTTGCCGCAAGCGCCAGGATTCATATGAAGTATTCCTCGGGGCTTGTCCCACATGACCTTCAAAATATGTGAATGCCCACAAATAAACAATTTTGGGGGATTCGCCTTTATTTCTTTGATGGTCGTACTGTTGTATCTCGGGGGATATCCCCCTATATGCGTCATCCAAACATCGACCCCTTCACATAGGAAGCGTTGGTGTAAGGGAAATTCTTTTTGGATCACATGATCATCGATATTTCCATAGACCCCGCGCAACGGTTTTATTTTCTCGAGGGTGTCGGTTACCTTTAAACTGCCGATATCGCCCGCATGCCAAACTTCATCTGCCTGTCGTGCATATTTCAGGATGGCATCGTCAATATGCCCATGGGTATCTGACAGTAAAAGAATTTTGGTCATAAAACTTAAATTAAGCTTAAAAAGTAGTCTTTAAGGGCTCTTTTTAGATGGAACGGAGTATCTTTGAACGCCACAAAAATAGACCATTCACTTGAGATATTTTATCGTTTTTTCATACTTTGGAAAGTCATACCATGGTTGGCAAAGACAGCCCAATGCCATTACGGTACAGGAAGTGTTGGAAGATGCAATATCAAAGCTTTTGGGGGAGCCCATCGCTATGGCCGGTGCTGGCAGGACCGATGCCGGGGTACATGCCAAACAGATGTATGCCCATTTTGATTTTGAGGGCGACTTCGGTTTTGAAGACCTGATATTTCGTTTGAATGCCTTTTTGCCAGATGATATTGCGATTGCCGATATCTTTCGGGTTTCCAAAGACGCCCATGCCCGATTTGACGCTTTGGGAAGGACCTATGCGTATTGGATAACACAAAGGAAAAATCCGTTTTATGCGGATAGGGCACATTATATCAGGTATGCATTGGATATTGATGCGATGAACGAAGCGGCCAAGTTATTGATGGCTTATGATGATTTCGAATGCTTCTCAAAATCGAATACCGATGTGCATACCTACCTATGCCGGATTACCAAAGCGCAATGGACCTTGGATACCGACACATTGGTATTTACGATAACCGCAGACCGGTTTCTTCGAAACATGGTGCGGGCCATCGTAGGTACGCTGCTCGATGTGGGTATTGGGAAAAAGAATTTGAAGGATGTAAGCACAATTATAGAGGGCAAGGATAGATCTCTGGCAGGAGCCTCTGTCCCTGCAAAAGGACTATATTTGACGAAAATTGTATACCCAGTCACAATAGGAATACATGAGTAAAGAAACAGGAAAAGCATTTGATACAGGGTTGTTTAAGCGTCTTCTACGGTACACCAAACCCTATAAGCTCACTTTTTATGGGGTGGCCATTTCGGCGATTTTGCTATCGGCCTTTGCGGTGATGACGCCCTATTTACTGCGGATGCTTATCGATGACGCCATCATGAAATCCTATGCGGAAAAATTGCTCTTTTTGGTTGTGGCCATGCTGGTCGTCTTATTGGCACAGGTCATCTTTCAATTGCTATTTAATTATTATGCGAATTGGTTGGGGGAGTCGGTGATAAAGGATGTGCGAATCAAACTATTTCGGCATATGCTGAATTTTAGAATGACCTATTTTGACAACTCTTCCCTTGGCGTCTTGGTTACAAGGGCCGTGGCCGATATGCAACGTATCGGAGAGATTTTTAGTGAAGGTTTTTTTGTTATCGTGGCCGATTTGCTGAAGATGTTCGCCGCTGCCGCGTTGATGATTTATTTGAACTGGAAATTGGCATTGATCGTATTTGCCCTACTTCCCTTGATTTTGTATGCCACCCGTTTGTTCCAAAAGGCCATGAAGGTTGCCTTTATTGAGGTTCGGGCGCAAGTCGCCAATTTAAACTCCTTTGTTCAAGAGCGGATTGCCGGGATGAAAATCGTACAGTTATTTACACGGGAACGTATAGAGAGTGAAAAATTTCGCGAAATCAATGAAAAGCACAAGAAGGCCTGGTTGAAGACGGTATGGTACAATTCTATCTTCTTCCCCGTGGCTGAGATCGTTACTTCGTTGGCCATTGGTTTAGTGGTTTGGTACGGGGGCCTTATGAATGTGGCCAATATCTCGTCTAATGAGGCCGGTACTATATTTGCCTACATCCTGTGTATTGAGATACTTTTTAGGCCATTACGGCAAATTGCAGATAAGTTCAATACGCTGCAAATGGGGATGGTGGCTGCCAATCGGGTATTTTCCATTTTGGATACGGAAAGTATGGTGGATGATTCGGGGACCTATGGGGATGCCCATGTAAAGGGCGATATCAAATTTTTGAATGTCCGTTTCGGTTATGTTGAGGACGAAGAGGTGCTGCACGGAATATCTTTCGAGGTCAAGGCCGGGGAAACCATTGCCATCGTCGGGGCGACCGGGGCAGGGAAATCGACCATCATCAACTTATTGAATCGCTTTTACGAGATACATTCAGGACAGATTCTGATTGATGGGGTAGATTGTAAAGCCTATAAGTTGGCTGCATTACGTGCCCATATCGCCGTGGTACTGCAAGATGTCTTTCTTTTTGCCGATACCATCGCCAATAATATTTCCTTGAAAAACAACGACGTAAATCTGGAGGCCATAAAGGAGGCCGCCCAGCAAATTGGGGTAGATGAGTTCATTGAAAGTCTTCCGGGGGGGTATCAATTCAATGTAAAAGAACGCGGATCTATGTTGTCGAGTGGGCAGCGGCAACTAATCGCTTTTCTAAGGGCTTATGTCAGTAACCCGAGCATTCTTATTTTGGATGAGGCCACTTCATCGGTCGATACCTATTCAGAACGTTTGATCCAACGAGCGACCGATCGAATTACCGAGGGAAGGACCTCAATCATCATTGCGCACCGCTTGGCTACCATAAAGAAGGCCGATAAGATTCTGGTCATGGATGCCGGTAAGATAGTCGAGTCGGGCACCCATCGCG
>NZ_JBATHS010000394.1:0-8093 GCF_049667165.1 Maribacter sp. | reverse complement strand
AGGCCAGAGGTCGTATTATCGTAATTAACCTCGGCTGCAGTTTGACTATCAGTACCGACAAAAGCAACTGGTGAACCATCACCATTGTCAAAACTATAGATACCACTGCCAAGATCGGTTAGACTGGATTTGTTTATCGTCTGTGGCGTACCATCCTCATTGGTATAGGTAATGGTACCATCATTATTGTCAACCAAGTTGGTCACCGTCTCTGCAGGTAAAATGATTACTGTTGAGGTTCCCGCCTCATCAATATAGCTAAGCTCGCGCGTGGCGGCATTAAAAGCCAAAGCGCCAACATTCATGGGAATATTGGTCAATAATCCAGCTTCATCCGTATAATCCAAAGAGTTGCCGTCGGCCCCCAATGCTAGATTACCTACATTAAGTGGTATCAGATTCGTATTGTTATCCTCATCAAGGTATTCCAGTGAATTACCGTTCAAGGTCAAGGTTGTCAATGATTCTGCAGGAAGGATCGCCGTGATAGGAGCCCCTCCATTCTCCAACGCCAAGGTAAGTCCACGGGTGGTAGGATCATAACTAAAATCCAAAACCTGTTGACTATCCGTAGAAGTCAGTTCCCAAGAATCCCCATCCCAAAAATAGATGGTACCCGTATTGGTATTCACATATATATCACCGGTATCCGCTCCTGCCGGGGTTACCATTCCTGGTGCTGTAACATCAGGTCCACTCAGAACCTCGCAATTACATTGATCTTCTAGGTTGACCGTAGTCTGCGAAAATGCAAATCCTGAGAACACAAGAAATATCAGAATTAAAATCTTTCTACTCATGACAACGTCTTTTCTATTTATGGTTTGGTGTTTCAAAATCATTTAGTTAGTTGGTTTCTTAAAATTGAATCGTCGATAGGCCATTCAACATCAAGATTTTTGAATGCTTTTCATATAAAATCGGATACGCTTGTAATTTGCTGTAAACTCTAATAATATTGATCAAGGCATTCATTCATTTGGGTTTGTTTGGTTTGATACATTTTTCACTATGAACCACATCATTCCAATTACACTTTACAAAATTAACGGTATACCATCCGTGGGAAAATATTTGTTGTGTAAGTGTCCTTTCCTATAGCCTAAGTGTTAAAAAATTGAGGTGTCCATCGATATATTTTATGATTTTTTGGATAATTCATTGGTCGATCAGGCTCATTATAGCAATACTTTCCACGTGTTTACAGGTAGGAAAAATCCTCAATAAAAATGGTTTGTCAATCAGAATTTTGTATTAATTTTTATTTACTCTATAGGTAATTCTTCTGTTCGTTATCACGGTATTTACCCGTACTGTTAATAAGGCCGTATTCGAGGTTTCAGAGGTACATATATACATGGTATTGGAGACTATAACCCTATACAGGTTACCATCGTCGAAAGTTGAAGCATTGGTTATGGTCAAAGTAGCTGAAGTGGTATTGCTATGTATACCAGAATCGGTCAGATCTACCCATATAGAACCATTGAATATTTGCCATTGATAGGTATCTGCATTTGATGCCATGACAGAAATCGTCGTATTACAACCGGGACAAACTTGGGTATCTAATGGCTGTGTTGATATCAATGGAGCTGCATCGGCTTCCATATGATCCGGAGTACTATTTGCGTCTATATCGGCTGGGATGGGATATGTAGCCGCAGTCACCCTACCATAACCATCCGTTGCCGGAGGATTGCCAGTACCAAAGTATTCATTATCCCCCCCGTCTGTATTAGCATCATTGTAGGCCTCATTCGCATCGCTACAGCCATCGTCATCACTATCGGTGTCTAGGTAATCAGGTGGGTCGGTTCCGTCTGAATTCAATATAGCATAGTTAATCGTGCCACTCTCGGGAACTGTTTCTACTGAATTGACCAATCCATTCAAACCGTACAGACCATTTACCACTCCATTGGTATGGGCTTGATCGTGTCCCGCTTCCACCGCATCAAAAATCCCATCATTATCGCTATCCAGGTCCAAATGATTGGCAACCCCATCTGAATCATTGTCAATACCATACGTTTCAGGGCTAACAAAATTTGTAATACAATTAAATTCAATACTATGTTGCCGACCTGTTGCTGAAGCTCCGGCCACTCTAGCCACGGCCCCGACACGTAACGACATTTCAGATTTAGAGTTGTAATTCACGCTTACATTTACTTCAGGATCTATATTGCTAGATCCCGAATGATCCACCATACCGGCAGTGGCTATTACCCATGACCCTTCATTGGTTATGGTTAATTCGGTTGGGTTTTCAATCGTATATGTCGAAGGATTATCCACCCAGTTTTCTTCTCCATATTGGGCACCTCCATCGATATCATTAAAATTCATAAAAAATTTGGGTATCACTACTGGTGTGGATCCCCCAGAATTAACAAATTGGATATTATATTCCACATAGGCTCGATCCCCGACGTTCGGAAGGTTAAATCCCGTCTGTGGTTTAAAATTAGGAGCATCTGACCCATTATTGTCAACATTATAAACTGTTGCATTGAAAACCTGTGAAATCGTGACCAGGGCATCTGTTCCAGTGGTTACATTTGCAATTCTATACACCGCACCTTGGGTTTTATCCACTCCTGATACCAAGGAAGCAGCTGAACTGAAGTCAAGATTCGTTTCTCCTCCACAAGCAGGCTGATTATAATTGGCAATAGTATCCAATTCGTCCGTATCGGGTATGCCATCGTTGTCATCATCCAAATCCGTATTATCGGGTACGGTATCATTGTCTGAATCTGCATAGATGGTAATATAGATGGTTGCTGTACTTTCTTCTGAAGTAAACGTACAACTGGCATTGTCACGCATGGTATAGTTGAACTGATCTCCTCCAGAAAATCCAGGATTAGGGGTATAGGTAACTGTTCCATCTCCATTCAATACTGCTGTACCGTTGGTCGCTGTGGTTATAGATACTACCTCCATAGGTTCACCTTCTGGATCAGAATCTGCCCCACCACCATTGTCAGCTAAAGGATCAAATGTAATTGGACTATCCTGCACCGTAGTGATATAATCATTAAACGCGGTGGGAGGTTGATTGGCCGAATCTGGGTATAAATCAATCAAATTTATACCTCCACTAAAATAATCGATAGGTCTTAATTGTTTTCGGACCACTACCCTACCTGATGACGTTCTTGGAAAGGCCACTTCTACCACTATTGGAACAAAGGGTCCACTGGGTAATCCGAAGTGGATACGACCTGGAGCTTGTGTACCATGCCCAAAACCTCCATTGACCTCCCTAGTACCTGAAATTACATTCCCATCGCAATCCAATATTTTTGCCGTTGCCCCCACACCAAATCGTTCTTCAGTACCAGTTAATCCAAGGGCATCACGGTCTTCCATGCCATCGATGTAGATGTGACTAAATCGTTGGAACCATCCCAGATTATTGATAAATAATCTGTTATTACCCGAACGATTGGTATAAAGATCTAAATCGCCGTCCTGGTCAATATCAATAAACGTACATCCTTCCCCACCGGAATTATTAAAGGTGAGACCCGAATCTACAAAAGACATGGCCCCTCCTCCATTATTTATTTGGTTTAGGAATAACTTATTGGTTCCACCTGCTAAAAAGATATCGATATCACCATCATTATCAACATCACCACATGCCAGGCCTTCAATTTGACCTGAAAAACTAATAGGGATACCTGTCGCAGCACCTAAAGGTGTCCACGTTCCATCCCCATTATTTCGGTGAATTTGATTATTCCCATTTTCTGTCCAGTATACATCAAAATCCCCATCGTTATCAAAATCATAAAATGCAACTGCTCCTTTGTTACTATTAAAAGCTTGGTCAATATCTACCCCATTTTGAAAAGTGCCGCCAACATTGGTAAACAAATCCACTTGATCTCTTTTACGCACCACAATGTCTACCCAACCATCATCATTAAAATCCGTAGCCGAGCCATAATCCCCATCAGTAGCATCTTGTACAAGACCAAGTGGCCAGGTAGTGGGATTTCCGACATTATAGGGAGGCGAGGGACTATCAGCCTTACGAGTGACGTGTGTAAAGAAACCATTTCCATCATTCTGAAGAATATCGATACCAAAATTGTGGTTGTCCACAAATAGATCCAGATCCCCGTCCCCGTCATAATCCAAAGCACCAGCACCCTCGGTGTTCATGCCATCGGTCATCGAAGTAAATCGTTGACTTGGTGCAGTACCTCCAGTTCCATTTCCAAACCGGTTGGTGGCGGGGTCTTGAAGATAAATTCGAAGGTCATTATATGCATTTCTGAAAATATCCGGATAGCCATCATTATTGAAATCAACAAACAATGCGGTACGTTCCAAACTACCACTGTTAAAGTTTGGAGCAAGTGAGCCAGTCACATCGGTAAAACTGCCACCATCGTTACGCATTAAACGACCGTTACCTTGTGTATTGATAACCAAGTCAAAATCACCATCAAGATCATAATCGGCCCATGCATGGCCTCCATCTTTGTTACCCCCAATGTTCAAATTATAACTATTTGTTACATCCTCGGAGAATGTAGTTTGGGAATATGACTTACCCAGACCAATAAATAAAATACTTATTAGCAGGTAAAAACCTGAGAGGATAAACTTAGAAAGAGAATTGCTCCCCATTAATGTACTTTTTATATTGAAATACTTAATAATTAAGTAAATACAGTTCTATGGAACTATAAATTTTGAAATTTTAAATTAGGGGATGAAATAAATGTTGTGAAGTACCATGTTATCATTATGAGTGACTAAAAACATGTAGTTTGTCGATAACCTATTTAACACCAATAAGTTATAACAAAGTATGAAAAATGGTATGAATTAATTTTTATTGACCCTATAAGTAATTCTTCTGTTCGTAATTACCGTATAGACCTTTAGAATACTAAATGGGGAAAACTCAGAAGTTGAATTGCCGAGGGTTGCTGTTGCCGTAATATATTCCCCTTTCATAACACCACTGGGTATTGGGATACTAAATTTGAACTTATTGGTAGTATCGGTATTCCCGTCCAAGTCCGTATAGGAAGAAGTCCCTGGGTCTAAATCGGCCCCACTCCCTTCTACAACCGTGCCTATGTAGGTCTGACCTTCACCATAATCGGTGACCATACCAAGTTGGTTATCCCCTAAAACAGCATTACCTTCATTGATATCGGTCAGAAAGAATTCAATAATCGCACCTGGTCGGGCCCAACCTTCTATAACAATAGCCGAACCTGTAATATTCGATTCGAAAATTATCGGGAAGTTCATTCCCCCATTAGGGCCATTATCAGAATCCCCGTTGTCATTCAATGTTACACCGTCCTGATCCAAATCGATGCCAAGTGCATCACTCACTGTACCATTCGCATAAAATGAATTTTGGGAGATTAAATTCCCTGAACTATTGTTTACTAGTTCCAGCCCTGCTCCTGCATTGGTATGGATAATATTTCCTGTGACTGAAGCATCGTCATCACCTAAAAGAATCCCAGCAAGACAACCACCACCCATAAATCCTGATGTGGTTATTGTATTTTCATCAATAGTTATCGGACTCGATATATTTTCAGCGTCTATGCCATATCCTCCCGAATTTTCTATTAGGTTGGTTTGCAATACAATGCCATCCCCATCACTAATTTCAATCGAAGGCTTGCAAGCATCATTTCCGTTATTTGTTATGTGGTTGTTGGTAATTATTGTAGATGTGCCACCATCTACCAAAATTGCAGCATCATCTGAACCACTTAAATAATTTCTGGCAATGGTTGCAGACCCATCGGTTATTTCAACACCATACTCCATATCCCCCGTATTTACCCCTAAGGCATTGACCCCTATTAAATTCTCTAAGACGTTTAATGATCCGTCATTGACTTGAATTGCTGTTTTATCGTCTAGAAATATGGCCAAATTCCGAATAGTGTTCAACGCTCCATCATTTCTGAATATTTCTTTGGAATCGCCCCGAACTTGAATTTCAGGTAAATTATAATTGGGCAGGCTTGTAGCCGTAACACCTACGGCAGACCCACCCGATCCAATGGTACCCGAATTTGTATCACCAGAATACGCTGTTTGGGTCCTACCATCTATTATAGTATTCGTACTGGTTAGTTCGGTTAGTTGCGCTCCATCTGTTACAAAAATATCAAAATAACCGCTAGCAAAGTTAGTATCCGTAGTTCTACCTTGGGCATCACCTGTTGGTGTAATCATAAATATCGAAGTATCCTCCCCAGCAGCTGGGTCGAAAATACCATTGGCTACAATATCCAATCCGGTTTCATCGAGTTCATTGGCATTTACAATAAATTGCTCCAAAGAGCCCTGACCATCTTCATTGGTATTCACTATGGTATTGAAGTTGAAACCGAAATCCAATCCTGCAACCCCTTCACTTAATATGGTCACAGAAGCGACACTTTGGGCCCCGGTCAAGGTGCCCGTGCCTGGATCTGTTGCAGCAGGGTTTGCACCACCAACCTCATTGGAAACCTCGGTCAGGGTACTTAATAAATAATCTTTTCGAAAGGTTTGAACTGGTAAACAGGTCGTACAACCTGATCCTCCGCCCCGCGATGATCTAACGGAATTATTTACCACCCTAACACTATAGCTGCCATTCGCCATTCCTGCAAAAACGTATCGGCCCGAAGGGCCTGTCGTTGAAGTTTGTCTTAAAACCCCCGAACTGTCGTATAATTCAACGGTTACTCCGGGTAATGCTACCCCAGAAGAACTTGCCAAGTTTCTTCCCAAACCACCTCCGTAGTTCACATCTTCGAAAACCGTACCCGTTATTAAATTTGAAGGCACTTTTAAGACTACAGCATTCAAAATCACAAAATCCTGACCTGATTGAATATTAGTGGTAACACTGGATTCACCAGGTTGGATAAATGGGGAAACGTCATAGGTATCTAAATCGATGCCATATGCAGCTGTATTATTTACTGTTGGAGTATCTGTATTATCATAAATCGTTGAATTGAAAGGATTGGCATTGAACAACGTGTTATCTCCATCTCCTGTCAATGGGAATGTCCCTAGGCCAGTGGTTACCGTTAAACCTTCGTTATTACTTAAAGTCTGATCACCTTCCCATGACAACGCAGTAGTTTTTGAACCTGTTGCCCCAATAGCAAAAAAGCCATCCAATGTATACGTTGATGAGGAATCACTCTCACCGTGAAAGCCTTGATACAGATTGATAGTCGATGCCGGTAAACTTAAATCGGTATAAAACACAATTAAGCTCCAACCCCCTAATACTGTAGCGGAGTTACAATACGTACTGGAAGTATCAATGGTCAAACCAGTAAAGTCGAAAACATTGGTGCTAGGATTAGGCACACTGGTGACTATACTTGTCACGTCACTCACTCCCCCATAAAATACCCTACCTCCCGACAGGGAAGTGGTATACATCAAATCCGCATCTACTGTTACTCCTTCAAAAATCACCTGCGAATCGGGTGTTGCCGACGAATGTGCCCAGTACAAATATGCTCTATCAATCGTTCCTCCTGCAGGTACTGCCGATGTCAGGGTATTTGAGCTGGATAGGGGGGAAACCAGGGCACAAGGATCACCCGTATTTGGCTGAGACCTCAATGTGTTACCCGTTGAGGTATACCCGATATACCCATCAAATTCTTCATACAACACCAATGGCGTATTGTTCAATATTACTTCATCATCATTTATGGTCCCGGTAGCCGTATCGGCAATGCTAACGGAAGGATTCGATACCCCTGTGAATTGTATCGAAAAATCCTCCGTTGTCTCATACAAGGTATCATCGGTTATGTTTACCGTAATTTGTTCGGTATCCCCAGCGATTCCATTAAAGGTCAATGTGCCACTAGCAATCGCGGTAAAGTCACTTCCACCCGTTGCCGTACCATTAACTGTTTGGTGGTTCACTGTGAACGATCCGCCCGTATTTGTGCCAATATGGGTAGCCGTGAACACCGCGGTACCATCATCTTCGTTTACAGTAACATCGCCTATGCTTATTGCTGGGCCAGTGGAATAAACGATTGTAAGCACCGGTGCCCGTGAGGAAC